>CAIWKU010000153.1 GCA_903913355.1 uncultured Bacteroidota bacterium
CCCTTTATGGCTTTGATTACATCACCTGTCAGTTCATCTAAGATCACATCAATCATTACATTATTGTTGGCATAAATATCCAGTTCAACAGATAGATTAAAATTGCTCGTATGCTTTTGTTTAACCATCTCTGTACCGTATTGTCTGAACACGATAAAATCGGCAGTACCACTCTCCCTGCTGATTGAGTTGGGGATATAAATATGAGAACTGTCATTTGATTCTGCCCTGATCTTCATATTACATTTCGATTCAGGTCCTTTGAATTCAAGTGTGGCATTACCAATTGCTTTACCATAAAACTGCTGATTATCGATTGCTTTTGTGTCGATCAATAACAATTTGTCTGTTTTGAGATACAGATCAAAGTCGAGGTTTCTAAATCCCTGGTGAAGAATTTTACCACTAACTGTTCCTGTATTCTTATATTTGTCGTGTATATTGAACTTCCCGAAGTCAATTCCATCTTTATCAAAACTGATATCCGCAGAATCAATAGTATAGGTTACCTGTGTATAATTCACTTTCATAGAGGCTTTCCGCAATTTGATATTCCCTACCAGGTCAGGCGCATTCAGATCACCACTGATATTTAAATTACCTGTTGCCTGCCCCTTCATATCCGTGAATATATCACTCAGGAATCTATGCAAAATATCAATCTTTGAATTTTCCAATTGAATATCGGCATTGAATGAATTACCGGTAGTGTCTTTTGTATTATAACTTCCATAAGCAATGAAACGGTAGCCAGCGTTGGGCGACTGTACCGTAAAGGGGAGGTTCCCGGTCTTACTATCATAGCCTGCTTTAATATTTACCAAGCCAATAGAGTCATCGTCTAATCGAAATTGCTCTGCTTTCAAATCCGCATTGGCATTGAATTGACCGAAGAAATCGTTCAATACAATATTCCCGGAAGTGACCCCCTCTAATCTTGGGTTCTTGAAAAAGAGTGAACTAAGATCGCCTAGTATTACATTTTTCATTTTTACTACCAGTTTACTGGTATTGCCCCCATCTTCCTCCTCTGTTTCCGCACTGATTTCCTGAAACCCCTGGGAAAATTTTACATTTTGTGCCTGAATAAAATTGCTTCGCACTGTAATTTCCCCTGCTTTCTCAATCCCCCATTTTTTGTCATTCAATACAAAAGAGGAAGGCCTGAACTGTACACGTACACCATCTGATAGTGTATATACATCTGCGTATAAATCTGCATCATTCAAAGTATAATCAGCACTGGTTCTGATAGATACAATAGAATGATCATTATGTGAACTGATAGTAAATTTTGTATTCGGGAAACGTAAACTATCACTTGCCTGGATACTGCTGATTGAACCATTGACGGATAAAGTATCCTTACTCCCCTTACCAAAAATATCAAGTCCAGAAAAACCAAAATTCTTAATTTTTCCATATGGTATTCTTACTTCCAGCCCCAGTATATTATTTTTAGTATCTACAGATCCCTCAATATTGGCATTATTAAAACCGGCTACTTTATCATTGAATAACTGGATATAGGGTTCAATACTATCATTTGTACTCACTGCAAATGAAAACTGCTGATTACCTGGTATAAACTTGGGCGGTTTTATATAGGAAGGGTAATAGTGATTGAGAAACCCCTGGAAACTGCTTGGCAAATCAAGTATCCTGAACTTGCCAAATACGGTAGCAGAAAACTGATTGCTAATCAAACGCAGCAATTTAATGGAATCTACATTACTTGAACTGAGTGACAATGAATCGAAGCTTACACTTGACTTACCATCTTTAATGTTCGCGTTGAAAAATTTTGCTGATCCTGCAAAATTATCAATATTGGTTCCTGTAAAATTTACATCTAATAAGCCGGTTACTTCTACGGGCTTATCTTGCAGATGTAAAGGCTTCAAATTGGTATGCACAAGGTCACCAACTATATTAAACCGGGGTAGTTCTTTGGTAAGATCAATCTCAACCGTACTCGTAAAATCCAGATTCGGGTCATCTACTTTTACTTCACCAGTAAAATACTTTTTTTGAAAAGTTCCATTTGTAGTAATATTAGAATATTGATAATCCTTATACTCGAGAGAAGAAATTTTACCTTCCAATGTTGTTTTCAATCTGTCTACATTAAAACTACTGCCTGTAATTTTCCCTTTAAAATCAGTTAAGCCAAGATCCGTATTACCCAAAAATTTCCCCATATTGAAACGGACAG
>CAIWKU010000154.1 GCA_903913355.1 uncultured Bacteroidota bacterium
AACATGGAAACAAGAAAATCGGGGAAGTAACCCTGGCCCAGGCTTACCAGGGTATGCGTGGTATTACCGGACTGGTAACAGAAACCAGTTTACTGGATGCACAGGAGGGAATTCGGTTTCGCGGGTATTCCATCCCCGAATTGCAGGAAAAATTACCCAAAGCCCATGAAGGTGGAGAACCTATGCCTGAAGCCCTTTTTTACCTGATGTTAGTGGGAGATCTGCCCACCCAGGAAGATGCCAATCATATTACCAATGTTTGGCAGCGCAGAAGCCATGTACCCAATTATGTATTTGCAACGATTGATGCTTTACCCATCAGTGCACACCCTATGACCATGTTTGTTACCGGTGTTATGGCATTACAAACAGAAAGCAATTTTGCGAAGGAATACGCAAAGGGACTGAATAAAAAAGATTACTGGGCACCTGTATATGATGATGCGATGGACCTGATTGCCCGCCTCCCAAGAATTGCCGCATATATCTATCGTAGAAAATATAAGAATAGTGAACATATACAACCCAATGGGTTACTCGATTGGGCCGGGAATTTGGCCCATATGATGGGTTTTGAGGATGAGAGTTTTAAAGAACTCATGCGTTTATACATGACCATTCATGCCGATCATGAAGGAGGTAATGTATCGGCACATACTACTCACCTGGTAGGTTCTGCCTTAAGTGACCCCTTTCTGAGTTATGCTGCGGGTATGAATGGACTGGCTGGTCCCTTGCATGGACTTGCTAACCAGGAAGTGATCAAATGGATATTTGAAATGCAGGAGCAATTGGGAACGGATGATCCTTCTAAAGAACAGATTGCTGATTATGTGCAGAAAACCATTTCTTCAGGGAAAGTAGTACCTGGTTATGGACATGCTGTTTTACGCAAAACAGATCCCCGTTTTACTGCACAAATGGAATTTGGAAAAAAACATATGCCAGATGATAAACTGGTGAATACAGTTTGGAAAATTTATGAAACGGTGCCACCCATTTTGCAATCTCTGGGAAAAATCAAAAACCCATGGCCCAATGTAGATGCGCATAGCGGCGCTTTATTGGTACATTATGGAATGGTGGAATATGAATTCTATACCGTATTATTTGCGGTTAGTCGCTCATTAGGTGTTTTGGCCAGTCTTTGCTGGGACAGGGCCCTGGCTTTACCACTGGAAAGACCGAAATCCGTTACTACTGAAGCCGTTAAGTTATGGCTGGAGGGGAAAGAAGAGATTTGGGAGTAAAAATGTTGCGGGTTACCCGTTACGCGTTTTTTTGTTGATTAAATAGTTTGTCCGCCGGAGATTACTTCGGCGGATTTTTTTATCTTGTAGGAAATACCTGAACCATGGCAAAAATTGCGAAACCTGCTAAAGCGGCTGTAAAAAAAGCTGCTAAGAAAGTGGTAAAGAAAGCAGTGAAGAAATTGGTAAAAAAAGCAGCTAAACCCGTTGCAAAAAAACCGGCCGGTAAAAAGAAAGAGATTACGCTTAAGTATTCAGATAAATCAGCGGGACAACCGGAATTGGTACCAATTTTTGAGGAAATAAAAAATATGCTTCTGCCCTATGAAAATGGTACCTTAAAGATACACGGTGGAACTGATGGAAAGGTGATGCTGATTAGCCATAAGCCGGTAGAAATTGCCGGAAGACCAAGAGAAGAACTTTGGTTTGCTTCTGCATTGATTCAAAAAGGGTATGTGGGTTTATATTATATGCCTGTTTATATGAATGACCCGGTAAAAAGACAGTTGTTTCCTGAATTGATGAAATGCCTGAAAGGGAAAGCCTGTTTTCATATCAAGCAAAATAATGACCAGTTATTTGAACAGATTGCCTCTGCTATTCAGATAGGATATGATGCATATTTACAGAAAGGCTGGTTAGAATAAGTGATACCTGATTATCTAAAAAAGCCAGGCCCCCAAAAGGGGGCCCGGGT
>CAIWKU010000155.1 GCA_903913355.1 uncultured Bacteroidota bacterium
AAATGCACGTGATGTATATACCCGTAGAATGGAAGGTATCAGTATCTGGGTGGTAGAAAGTAAATATATACATGCCAGCAATCCAGCCGAAGCCGGCGCCCTATATGACCCGGCGGATGATAAAGCATACCGGCATCCCACGTTTTACCATTTGCCGGAAGAATTAAAACATATGTAAGCAGGTAGTCGCCGGGTTTTGCATAATAATCGAATGAGCGAATAGGCCAAGAATAGCTATAAAACATTTACCCAATCATCCATGTCAAAAGCATTAGTATCTTATCTACTTTCATTGGCCGACAATACACTGATATTGGGACATCGTAATAGTGAATGGTGTGGTCACGGACCGATACTGGAGCAGGATATCGCCATCACGAATATGGCATTGGATGGTATTGGGCAGGCAAGAAATTTCTACCAGTATGCAGCACAGCTAATGGGTAATCATACAACCGAAGACTCATTGGCTTATCTGCGGGATGTAACCGAATTTACCAATTGCTTATTGGTTGAATTACCCAATGGAGATTGGGCGCAAACAGTTTTGCGCCATTTCTTATTCAGCACATTTCAATACTATGTTTACCAACAGCTTCAAAATTCCAGTGATCCACAATTGGCTGCCATTGCAGAAAAAGGATTCAAAGAAATCACCTATCATGTTCGATGGAGCAGTGAATGGGTGATCCGTTTAGGAGATGGTACAGAAGAAAGTAAAGACAGAATTTTACAGGCATTGGATACTGTCTGGGGTTATACGGGTGAATTATTTCAACCGGCAGATTTTGACCTGAAGGCCCAGCAGGAAGGTTGGGGTGCTGATCTGTTACTGGTAAAAAGAAACTGGGATGAAAAAATAAAAGCTGTTTTTGAAGAAGCCACCATTCCTATGCCAGCCACTACCTGGATGCATGCAGGGGGCAAGCAAGGAAAACATACAGAACACCTGGGATTTATTTTGGCTGAGATGCAATTTTTGCAAAGAGCCTATCCCAACTCGGAATGGTAATTCTTTTTTGAAATAAAAAATAAATGGATAGTATCAACCTGCCGGTTACATTGAGTGAATTGTCTGACCCGTTGCATATAAAAGTCAGAGAAATTCTTGCAACCGTATCTGATCCGGAAATACCCGTATTATCCGTTATCGACTTGGGTATTATCCGGGATATTTCCATCAGCCAGGAAAATGAAAGCAATGGATCTGAAATTACCCTGCAAATTACGCCTACCTATACCGGTTGTCCTGCCATCGATACCATAAAAATTTCTATCCGTATGGCATTACTGGAAGCTGGTTTTAAAAAGATCAATATCATCGAAGTTTTATCCCCTGCATGGACAACCGACTGGATCACTGAAAAAGGAAGAGAAAACCTAAAAGCCTATGGTATTGCGCCGCCGCAATACCAGCAATCGGTTTGTTCTCCCGATTCCTTTCAGAAAGAAGAAGCGATTCAATGTCCATTATGTAATTCGTATCACACGAGATTGGTTTCGCAATTTGGCAGCACAGCCTGTAAAGCACTTTATCAGTGTAATGATTGCAAAGAACCTTTTGATTATTTTAAATGTCATTAAACTCGTTCAGGATAGCTTCATCACTATTCATAAAAAAGGGTCTGCAGATGGATACCTGCAGACCCTTTTCAAAAATAATTTGCTAATTCTTTCTGTTATTTTTTCAAGTGATACCATTTTTCATCCAGTCCTTCATTGATTTTCACAGCATAATTTTCAATCTGAACATCTACCGGTCCAAAACTGAGATTTAATTTAGAAGGATATTTAACACCGGCAAATTCCTGGTATTCTGTAACCAGCACAGTTGCTTTTGCATCTTTCCGGATACTACTTCCATAGGCTTTCATCATGCTTGCAAAACCCGTTAAGTTAGCAGCCATATCACCGGTAGCTTCCATTTGTTTTACCAAAAAAGTCTGGCTATCGATGTAATACATGATTACCTGTCCGGTTTTCAAAGTCATTTTTATTTTGAAGCAAGGCACTTTTTTGATTTTTTCTGTACCTAATAATTCTGCTTTATGCCCTTTCGCTGCAAAATTCTCCAAATCACCAAAAGCACCGGCACAATCCAGTTCATACTGCTCTGAAGCCAGTTCTTCATTAGAAAGTTTGGTGATGGTGGGTTGTGGAGCATCGCCTACCGGTCCGCCTGGACCACCCGGGCCACCGCCTCCAAAACCCCTCATTGCTGGGATATAAATAAAGCCGGCTGTATCGGTAACCATGGTAAAACTTTCACCCATTCCCATGATTCCACCAATCTGTCTGCGAAATAATTTTCCTTTTTCCCTTACCAGCGTTAGAGAAAGTTCTATCGGCTGGCCCATCATGCCCATTTTAACCGTGCTGTTTACTTCCAGTTGCTTGATTCCCTCCAGTTTCTCCCTGCCCCCAACGGCAGTTTCATATTTAGCCAAAATCTCATCAACCGTTTGCGATTGGGCGCTAAATCCTATTGCCAATAGAAACAAACCCGTGATTATTTTTTTCATATACTTACTTTCGTTTAAGATTATAGAGTGTCAAATGTACTGTCTGGCAGCTATTTATCAATTACCAATCATATATAATCGGTCATTAAGGAAAAAAAGCCCATGAATACGCATTCTTTTACCCTTACCGGCAATCTGGTGGATGTATGGAAAAAATCCATATACCCGGCAGAGATCATCGTCGAAAATGGTATGATCTTTTCAATACGTGAGATAGATAACAAAGATTTACCCCTTTCTGTTCAGGGATTTATTTTACCCGGTTTTGTAGATAGTCATGTACATATTGAAAGCAGTATGCTGGTACCCAGCGAATTTGCCCGACTGGCAGTTGTACATGGAACGGTTGGAACGGTGAGTGACCCTCATGAAATTGCCAATGTTTGCGGATGGGAAGGCGTGGAATTTATGATTGAGAATGGCAGAAAAGTTCCTTTTAAATTCAATTTTGGTGCACCCAGCTGTGTGCCGGCCACCATTTTTGAAACGGCCGGGGCTGCCTTAACAAGTGATGATGTAAAAAAATTACTGGAGAAAGATGAGATCAAATACCTGAGCGAAATGATGAATTTTCCGGGTGTTCTTTTCAAAGATTCTGAAGTAATGAAAAAAATTGCTGCTGCACATGCACTGGGTAAACCCGTTGATGGCCATGCGCCGGGTTTACGGGGTAATCAGGCAAAAGAATATATTGAAGCAGGTATTTCAACAGACCATGAATGTTTTACTGCAGATGAAGCCCTGGATAAACTTCAATACGGTATGAAGATTATCATACGGGAAGGCAGTGCCGCCAAGAATTTTGAGGCGTTGATTGAATTACTGGAAGACCATCCCAAAATGATTCTTTTTTGTAGTGATGATAAACATCCTGATAGCCTGGTAACCGGACATATTAATCAGCTCTGCGCAAGAGCGATAGCCAAAAACATTGATCTATTCAAAATAGTACGAGCCGCGAGTGTTAACCCCGTAAAGCATTATCACCTCGATATCGGTTTATTACGGGAAGGCGATCCGGCAGATTTTATCATTGCAAAAGATCTGCAGCATTTTGAAATATTGAAAACCTATATTGATGGAGAACTGGTAGCCGAAAATGGTAATTCCTTTATTCAATCAGTGGGTGTTACTCCTATCAATCAATTTAATTGTGAACCCGTCGGTGAAACATCACTGAAAATAAAAACTACTGAGTATCCATCTATGGAGGGTAAGATACCTGTTATGGAGGCACTGGATGGACAATTGATTACGAATCGCCTGGAATTAACCGGCAAGCAAACAGAAGGAGAATGGGTAACGGACACAACACAGGATATCTTGAAAATGGTAGTTGTCAATCGTTATCATACCGCTCCTGTGGCCAAATGTTTTATTAAAAATTTTGGATTTACGCATGGCGCCATTGCATCCTCAGTAGCCCATGATAGCCATAATATTGTTGCGATAGGTGTAGATGATAAGAGCCTGGCCGAAGCCATCAATCTGGTGATCAAAGAACAAGGCGGGGTAAGTTGTGTTTCCGAAGAAACCAGCCAGGTGTTGGGTTTACCCGTTGCCGGATTAATGAGTGCAGAGGATGGCTATTCTGTGGCCGAAGCCTATACAGCCATTGATGCCATGGCCAAGGGTTTGGGTTCAAAACTGGCGGCACCATTTATGACACTCAGCTTTATGGCACTTTTGGTGATCCCGCATTTGAAACTAAGTGATAAAGGTTTATTTGATGGCGACAAATTTTCATTTGTCTGATAGTCGAAAATCCCTTTCAAACATAAATTTTCAATTACAAACGATAGAATTTAGTTTTGACCCGTAAACTGTACCATAATCCCCGCTTTTTATGATTGTAAATTTAAGTGAACAGCATAGTCTGGTAAGTAACTGGGTATCTGAATTAAGAGATGTAAATATCCAGGGCGACCGCTTACGTTTTCGCCGTAATCTGGAACGTATTGGCGAAGCTGCCGCTTATGAGATCAGTAAAGTATTACCCTGGAAAATTCAGGAAACACCTACACCACTGGGTATTCATGAAAGTAAGGTGCTTGAATTTCAACCTGTTTTAGCAACGATATTACGTGCCGGTCTTCCTTTACATAATGGAATGCTTAACTATTTTGATAAAGCAGAC
>CAIWKU010000156.1 GCA_903913355.1 uncultured Bacteroidota bacterium
GTTATCATCGTTTATGTGCTATCTATTACTTATCAGAAGATTTAATGATTCCCTGTCGCTTAATTAGTGCTGAGGGAAAATAAAAAATATGAATACAATTACGATTATCGGGCTGGTTGCAGCATTCTGCACTACGCTTTCTTTTTTGCCCCAGGCAATCAAAACCATCCGCACAAAAGACACATCCGGCATATCACTTTCCATGTATGGATTGTTTACACTTGGAACGTTTTTATGGTTGCTGTTTGGCGCGCTGAGTAGTAATTTACCCGTAACAGCCGCCAATTTTGTTACCTTAATTTTTGCAGCCATCATTCTTTTTTATAAGATCAAATACAAATAGTCCTGTCTATGAACCCAAACCCAAAACTAAAGGGGCAGTCTGCCCTGGTTACCGGTGCCAATAGTGGTATTGGAAAAGCAGTGGCTATAGCCCTTGCTAATGATGGTGCCAATGTTGTGGTAAACTATGTTACCCATCCCGAAGCGGCGCAACAAGTAGTTGACGAAATAAAAGCCAATGGTGGCGTGGCCATAGCACTCATGGCCGATGTTAGCAATGAAGCGCAGGTGCAATCTATGTTCCGCGATATGTTTGCTGCTTTTGGTACGATTGATATTTTGGTGAATAATGCGGGTCTGCAAAAAGATTCTGCCTTTCAGGATATGTCGCTTGCCGACTGGCAAACGGTGATCAATATTAATTTAACCGGTCAGTTTCTTTGCGCCCGTGAAGCGGTGAGAGAATTTTTACGCAGAGGGGTTGTTCCAGAAAGAAGTGTGGCTGCAGGTAAGATCATTTGCATGAGTAGTGTGCATGAAGTAATTCCATGGGGTGGTCATGTGAATTATGCTACATCTAAAGGAGGTATCATGATGCTGATGAAGAGCATGGCCCAGGAACTGGCCCCTAAGAGAATCAGGGTAAACAGTATTGGCCCCGGCGCCATTCAAACCCCTATCAATCGCTCTGCATGGGATACACCAGAAGCATTGAATAGTTTACTTACCCTGATACCCTATAATAGAATCGGACAACCCGAAGATATTGGCAAACTGGCCGCATGGCTGGCAAGCGATGAATCAGATTATATAACCGGAACTACTGTTTTCTGTGATGGGGGTATGACATTATATCCCGGATTTTCCACCAATGGTTAGCACTTAACAAATGAACCCAGAACAACAACGATTAGCTGAGAATGCAGGCAAAGAAGTGCCATTGGAAAAATGGGGACCCTACCTGAGTGAAAGACAATGGGGTACGGTACGAGAAGATTATAGTCCTGGCGGTGATGCCTGGAACTATTTTCCACATGATCATGCCCGTAGTCGCGCTTATCGTTGGGGCGAAGATGGGTTAGCGGGAATTTCTGATTATGAACAGCAACTCTGTTTTGCAATTGCATTGTGGAACGGGAATGATCCGATCATAAAAGAAAGATTGTTTGGATTGACTAACCAGGAGGGCAATCATGGGGAAGATGTGAAGGAACTCTACTATTATCTGGATAATACACCTACGCATTATTATATGCGGCATCTATATAAATATCCGCAGAAAGCATTTCCCTATGAAGACCTTATTGAAATAAACAGGAACCGAACCAAGCAGGATAAAGAATACGAAATATTGGATACTGGAGTATTTAATGATAACCAGTATTTTGATGTGTATACAGAGTATGCGAAAATAAACAGTGAGGATATCTGTATTCGTGTAAACATCATCAACAAAGGGAAAGAACCCGCACCGATAACTTTATTACCTACTTTATGGTTTTCAAATAAATGGAGTTTTTCAGGCGATAAGCCAAAACCAATCTTAAAATATCTTGAAGAAGGGGTTGTACATGCGGCTCATGAAAAACTGGGTGATTATTTTTTATACTGTAAAGATGCTCCGGAAATCTGGTTTACTGAAAATGAAACCAATACTGAAAAATTATTCAACCGTCCCAATACTTCTCTATTTGTAAAAGATGCGTTTCATAATGCATTATTACATAACCAGAACCGACAGGCATTGATAGACATAAAGCAGGGAACCAAATCTGCGGCAGTATATCAATTTCATGTAGCAGCTGGAGAAACCAAACAGGTATATCTGCGATTGACCAATACAGAAACGATTCAACCATTTGACAATGGTTTTGAACAGATTTTTGATCAGCGAAAAAAAGAGGCGGATGTTTTTTACTCCTCCATACTGCCTGCTGGTATTAGTGATGACCTGGCTTCTATTCAACGCCAGGCATACGCTGGTTTATTATGGAGCAAACAATATTATCATTACGATGTAGAAGAATGGAGCAAGAGCAGTGATGGAATTGCTGATGTTGCGCCGCAAAGATCATTTGGTCGTAACAGTGAATGGAAATACCTGAAAAACCGGGATATTATTCTGATGCCGG
This sequence comes from uncultured Bacteroidota bacterium, assembly GCA_903913355.1. GTDB lineage: Bacteria > Bacteroidota > Bacteroidia > Chitinophagales > Chitinophagaceae > Sediminibacterium. Next base: position 2,415 of record CAIWKU010000156.1, read on the forward strand.
ATAAATGGGAATATCCCTGGTATGCGGCCTGGGATCTTGCTTTTCATTGTATCGCAATTGCTGCGATTGACCCGGTATTTGCGAAGAACCAATTAATTATCCTAACCCGGGAATGGTATATGAATACTGCCGGGCAAATACCTGCCTATGAATGGAATTTTAGTGATGTGAACCCACCTGTTCATGCATTTGCTGCTTTACAGGTATATACCATTGAAAAGAAAAAAACGGGGATAGGTGATATGCAGTTTCTGAAAAAAATATTCCAGAAACTAATCATCAATTTTACCTGGTGGGCCAACCGAAAGGATATCAATGGCAATAATATTTTTGGTGGAGGTTTTCTGGGATTGGATAATATTGGTGTATTTAACCGAAACATGTCATTGCCAGATGGAATAGAACTTGAACAAAGTGATGGAACTGCCTGGATGGGTATGTATGCGTTGAATATGATGGATATCGCATTGGAAATCGCATTAACTGATAATGCTTTTGAAGACACTGCCACTAAGTTCTATGAACATTTTGTATTGATTGCCGAAGCGTTGAATGAAAAAGGTCTTTGGGACATGACCCATTCCTTTTTTTATGATGTATTAAAAATACCCGGATCTGAATCGTTTCCTCTTCGGTTACGTTCTATGGTGGGATTGGTTCCTTTGTTTGCAGCCTCAATTATTAGAACAGAACACCTGAATACATTACCCGATTTTAAAAAGCGGATAGAATGGTTGAGAAAATACCGGACCCAAAGTCATCAATACCTACCCAGCAAGGAAATGGTTGATCATACTGATATGCTGATGTCGCTGGTGAACCAAGAGAGATTAGAAGCGTTGATGAGGAGAATGCTGGATGAAACAGAATTTCTTTCACCCGGCGGTATCCGGGCCTTGTCAAAATATTATCTTGATAATCCGTATACCGTTAATCTTCAGGGGATCAATTATACGGTAACCTATGATCCGGGAGATTCCAGCTCCGGAATGTTTGGTGGTAACTCTAATTGGCGTGGGCCCGTATGGATGCCAATGAATTATTTGTTGGTAGAAGCCATCAAAAAGTATGGAGATTTTTATGGGGGATCCGTTCAACTGGAATACCCACATGGGTCGGGTAAAATGATTACCCTAACCGAAGCCGCGCAATTGATTACCGTCCGGTTGTTGTATATTTTTAGAAAAGATGCCCAAAACGCAAGACCCGTGCATGGCAGGTATAACTGGTTTTATCAACTACCAGGCAATGAGGACCTCTGTTTGTTTTATGAGTATTTTAATGGTGATGATGCCAGTGGTGTTGGCGCAAGTCACCAAACAGGTTGGACAGCCCTGGTGGCACAGATTATTGCTGATAATGATTAACTGAATTGTTTTAGGATACTTTTTTCTTTACGGGTAAAATATATGAGTAGTAGTAAAGATAAAATACCCAATAGTATCCCAACCTGATAAGAAGACCGCATAAAAAAACTGAGCCAGCTAATATTTTTTTCTCCCAAATTTTTATATAGCAATACCAGCATACTTCCCAGGTAACCTACAGCATCTACTACATACATCAGAAAGCCCATATTACCCCGAAATCGAAAATGTGCAATCCATCTTTCAAAAAAAATTGTATGAAAAGTGATATAAGGAAGATATAATGCAAAGCCCATCATAATCATCCAAAGAACAGGGCCAAGGAATTTCAAGTTGAAAAGTAACGTCATAACAATCAACAAAATACCCGAACTAAAAATCATGTATAATGCGGTATATAAGGCATTCCTGTTTTTTTTAATCAGAATCATTGATCCAATAAGTATGAGTACAAAAAAAGCAATCGTAAGCTCTGAGAACACCAATATACCCGGAGCCTGCTGGTAACCCAGTTGTGCCCAGATTTCAATAGCAAAATTATCCCGCATATCCCTAAAAATGGTAAGGGCCAGGTAAATAATTACCGAGAGAATCATGGCAGGAGCAAATTTTCTGAAAAATCTTTTGCGCTGGTAACCATTCATTGGCTTTCGCAGAGTTCTTAGGGCCTGGTCAATGGCATCTGGTGGAGGTATTTGTGCAAGCATCCAGATACCTAATAATAAAAATGGCAGGAATAAAAGACCTGTTACAAAAGGCATCCATTCCTCATTAACACCCAAGCTGGACATCACTACTAATCCACCAGCTTTCACAATTCCCGAAGCAACTATAAAACTGGACGCCATAAAGGCACCTAATAATTCAGTAAATCTTCTGCCCTCAAGAAAACTAAAAACAACACCCCAAATCATACCGAGTGGGAGGCCATTCAAGAAAAGACAGGGAGCATTATAAGGAACCGGAATGATTCCAAACAATAATAAGGAAATCCAGGAAAGGCCCATTAATTTTAACAAGAAAGGGATTCTTTTATTAGGAGGTAATTCAGCTACGATTTTAATGCCCAAAAATTTTGAAATTGTATAACCAAATAGTTGAAGAATAATTAAGACAATTTTATAATCAATTCCCCAAAGATGAATACCCGTATAAGTAGCGGCTGTAAATGGCTTCCTGAATGCGTACATACTGGTATAAGTAATAAAGGAAGCGAGTCCGCAAAATATAACGAATACTGATGGACTGGCCCGTTGCAGCCATTGATGTGTTTGATTATTTCTTGAGAAAAGCATTAATCTATAAATGCTTTGTTAATCAGATCAGGTAACTCAGCTACACTATTCAGGATATGTGTATGGGGATATTGTTGCAATATATCAATTGAATTGGCTCCGCTCAATACGCCAATATTACCAATACAGCCTGCATAATAACCGGAGAGAAGATCTGCAGGGGTATCTCCTATTTTAATTACTTCATGAATATTCTGGATGCCCAGCGTTTTCATTGCCTGATAAATCATATAGGGTGCCGGCCTTCCAATACCATCTGTGTCCTCTACATCAAGAGAAAGATCTACCAAACCCTTTTCCAACCACTGAAGGCCTTCCATAATAGCGGTATTCACATCATCATGAAAACCTGTGTCGGTTACCACTTTAATATCCTGTTGCTTGCACCATTCAAATACTTTTTCTGCACCAGGCATACTTTTTACATGCTGCTTGTAATAGTCAACCATTAGCTTACTATAGTGCCCAAATATTCTAAGGGCTTGTTTATGATAATGGGGGAAATTATATTTTTCCAGGTATTCGATTACTACGGGCTCTCCCATGGTTTTAGCAATCATAAACTCATACAAATGAATTTTATTGGTTCCTATAGTTTTTTTAAAATCTTCTAAAGTAACTTTCAGGTCAAAAGCCAGCGCCGCCTCATGCAGGCATTTGGCAACCGCATTATCATCACTTACCGTGGTACCAGATAGATCGAAAACAATCATGCTTATTTTGCTCATAATAAATAGTCATTAAGGAATCATAATACCCACCCTGAATGGATTGTGTTCAATAGCATATTGGAAGGCATCATTTGAACGGTCCAATGAGAATCCATCATAAATAAGAGAATCAAAAGGGAAGTTGAGATAATTCTGCTCCATAAATTCCACCGCTTTTAAAAAATCCTCACCATTGTAATTATGCAAACCTTTGATTGTCCAAACTCTTCTTACCATTTTTTCTGCATTTACCGGAACACTTCTTTGTGGGTAAGTAGCACCAATCCAAACTGCCGTTCCTCCGGTTTGCAGGTATTCCAATGTGGCTTCCATTGTATCGGGAGATCCACTAAAATCAATCATTACCTGGATAGGTATTTTTGATTTTGTTTTTTCAATAAATTTTTCACCAAAATCACTAAACAACGGATCACACGTCATAGCCTGGTTCGCCCCGAAGCGACAAGCTATTTCCAATCGTTCGGGATTAATATCCACGGCAAATATGGTAGAAGCGCCAGCAACTTTTGCCATAGCGCAGGCAATTACACCCAACATCCCGGTTCCGGAAATCAATA
>CAIWKU010000157.1 GCA_903913355.1 uncultured Bacteroidota bacterium
GTGCCCCAGGCGGGAATTGAACCCGCACTCGCGTTGCGGCGAACAGGATTTTAAGTCCTGCGTGTCTACCAATTCCACCACCAGGGCTTGTCCTATTTCCCTAATCAGGGAAGTCACAAAAAATCCCGTCCCTTCTTGTCCGGGACGGGATTTTGAGCGAAAGACCGGGCTCGAACCGGCCACCCCGACCTTGGCAAGGTCGTGCTCTACCAAATGAGCTACTTTCGCTTTTCATTACACCAGCATAAGCCGGGTAATTATCTATTCAATTTTCCGCCTTTGCTAGGGCTTCGCGGACAAGTAAGAACTAAATTGGGAGTGCAAAAATAGCCATCCACAGTTCCTGACAAAATTTTTTATTCCCTTTTTTACTTGTATTCGGGCTTATACTGCGAGCTCTTCTGCACTTCTACATCGGGCTTGCCTTTGTAGCGTTGGTTATACAGGCGATAACAGCCACCCAATACAAAAGCCAGTATACAGAATACCTGCAGATAAAATAAAAACCTTGATGAATTTACCCAGTTTTTGGTAAAATCTTTTTCGGTTGACTCGTTCGTTTCGTGTGACATAGTTTGAAATTGCTGTGCAAAAATAAGGTACCGCAACAAATTATAAAACCTTCTTTTTAATAATTTCCTTAAAACGGTCGTGTCCGCGCATAAAATACTGCCAAATTACCAGGCCATGGTAAACACCTTCCAATGAATTCAGGGGTTTCAGTGGATATTGCCGGTTTAGTTTTTTTGTAAGCCATCTGCGAATAACACTGAAGTGGGCCCTTAAAATGGCCAGAAAAAAGTCCTTATCGCCCGAGAAAAGGCCTTTATAGGCAGAAATCGCATCCAACCCGAACCTGACGGGCAATTTCCAAAGCCTCTCTTTCAACGGCAGATTCTTACGTAACATGATCAGGTTATTGCGGAAATTCAGGTACACTTTTCGGCCACCTCTGGGCAGGGTACCCGCTCCAACATGGTAAACTACAGATTGAGGACAGGCAAATATCCTGTATCCGGCCAGTTGTATACGCCAGCAAAGATCGATTTCTTCCTGGTGCGCAAAAAAATCGCCATCAAACCCCCCTAACTGGTGAAATAGCTGAGCACGAATAAACAAGGCGGCCCCGGAAGCCCAGAATATAGGTTCGGCAGAATCATATTGCCCGGTATCGGGCTCACACACATCAAATATTCTTCCCCTGGAAAACGGATAGCCAAAACTATCGATCCATCCTCCGGCAGCGCCGGCATATTCAAATACCGAGGGTTGATGAAAGGATAATAATTTAGGTTGACAAGCCCCAATGCCGGAGTCAGATTCCATCAGGTTAATAATGGGTTCAATCCAACCGGGTGTAACGGATACATCGGAGTTAAGTAATACGTAATAGTCTGATGCAACTCTTTTCAATGCCCAGTTATATCCTCCGGCAAAACCCTCATTGGTGGTGTGTTCCAGGATTTCGATTTCGGGGTATTTCTCTCTGACCAGCGCAACCGAATCATCTGTTGAAGCATTGTCAGCTACAATAATTCGCATATTGCCATAGCTGGCCTGGGTTACCGTGGGCAAAAAATTAGCCAGGTGATCCCTTCCATTATAATTCAGAATAACAACTGCAACACGCGGTAATGCCAACGGAAAAATTTTGCACGAAAATAAGGGGTTGCGTTGGGATATTACTAACTGCCCAGTCCCCAATTAATCAAATACCGTACTTCAGTAGGCACAGTATGTACCCTTTTTATGGCTGTTCTTTTCCCCAAACGCACGATAATGATCTTTTTTGAGGGTATCACAATAATATATTGGCCCAAAATACCCCTGGCATAAAAGATCTCTTTGTGTTCAGGATCTATCCACCATTGGTATCCATAATAATCACAGGCTTTCCCTGTATTATCCGTAATACCACAAGGTGTAATAGATCTGGCATAATAGTCACTATCAATGATCGGTACCCCCTTCCATTTACCACTGTCCAGCATCAATTTTCCAATACGTGCAAAATCGCGGGTATTGGAATTAAAACAGCAATAGGCTTTTTCATTACCCGCTTCATGATCCGTACTCCATAAAGCCGGATGGGCAGCACCCAGGGGTTGCCATAGTTTTTGGGCCGCATAATTGCTTAAAGAACTGCCTGTTGCTTTTTCCAGTAATAATCCCAGTAATTGGGTATCGCCGCTTTTATATTCGTGTATACTACCCGGTTGTTTTACAATTTTAACCCCGGTAGCTGTTTTATATGCATCAGCACCATAGTACAATTCTGCTGTGACGGATAATGGATTTATATATGATTCATCCCAATTACTACCACTGCTCATAGTAAGCAAGTCAATAATCTTTAATTTTGCCTTTTCTCCTTCTTTAAATTCAGGCAGAAAATCGCCTACGGGTTCCTGTACTGATTTAATTTTTCCCTCTTTAATCGCTACCCCAATTAACAAACTGGTAATACTTTTTGCCATAGAAAAGGAACCCGATAAAGAACTATCGCTATACCCATCCCAATATTTTTCAGATACTATCGAATCATTTTTTATCATTAATAATCCAACTGATTTCAGGCTCTCAAGCAAGTTGGTCAATGTATCGGGAAGTACTGCTTTATTATACTGCTTCGATACCTGCCATGGCTGAAAATTGCCGGTAGCAACGGTATTATTCGTGAAATGTTTGTAATCATCAATTTTTGCAAAATTGTAATAGGCAGCTTTAAAAAGATAGGTCCTGCCGCTTATCCAAGCAAATAAGGAGAACACAATAATAAAGAGGGCAAGAACCCTCAGAATACGTTTTATCAGTTTCATAAGTGAGTCAATTGATGAATGATCATATTCTAAATTACAGAATTATTCCAACCAGCCATTTGTGTTTCTCCAAGAGTCCGGATACAGCGTAAGAGCGGTTCTTTTCCTATTTCACCGGGAATATCCCAAAAAAGGATACAGCGGTAATAATTTAATAAACGGCACCATTATTACTGATTATTCATTTATCTTAGCACCCAATACACGATACATGCGATTCTTACGACTCAATCTTGATTTCCTCGACCACCCTTTTTAATTAATAATTACCAATTAATAATTATTAATTCTTCAGTATCGTATTTTCTATTTATTTATTCAATTACCAATTGCTAATTATTAATTGGTAATTATTAATTACTTCTCCCATGCATATACAGGTAACTTCTCCCAATACAGCTTATTATTTAGAATTAGAAAATCGTTTTGGTGCGCATAATTATCATCCTTTGCCGGTAGTACTGGATAGAGGTGAGGGTGTTTATTTATGGGATGTGGATGGTAAAAAATATTATGATTTTCTGAGTGGTTATTCGGCGGTGAATCAGGGGCATTGTCATCCTGCTATTCTGGCAACATTAATAGAGCAAAGCAAACGTTTAACCCTTACTTCCCGTGCATTCCACAATAATTTGTTGGGGGAATATGAAAAGTATATTACCGGATATTTTGGGTACGATAAAGTATTGCCTATGAATACAGGTGTTGAGGGAGGTGAAACAGCTATTAAACTGGCTAGGCGATGGGCATACACACAAAAAGGAGTAGTAGAAAATAAAGCAAAGATCATTTTTGCCGAAGGTAATTTTTGGGGAAGAACCCTCGCTGCCATTTCTGCGAGTACAGATCCCAGTAGTTATAAAGGGTTTGGGCCATTTATGCCCGGATTTGAAATTGTTCCTTACAATGATCTGGTAGCATTGGAAAAAGCTTTTCAGGATCCGAATGTGGCTGCTTTTATGGTAGAGCCCATACAGGGTGAAGCCGGTGTGGTTTTACCTGATGAGGGATACCTGAAAAAAGTAAGCACATTATGCCAGGAATATAATGTTCTTTTTATAGCAGATGAAATCCAGACAGGCTTGGCAAGAACGGGTAAGATGCTGGCTTGTGATCATGAAAATGTAAGACCCGATATCCTGATATTGGGCAAGGCATTAAGTGGTGGTTTTTTACCTGTATCGGCTGTTTTAGCAGATGACCACATCATGATGAATATTCAACCCGGTGAACATGGATCTACTTATGGAGGAAATCCATTGGCATGTGCGGTTGCTATGACTGCATTACGGGTATTAAAAGAGGAACAAATGGCAGAAAATGCGGAGAAGATGGGGCATTTATTCCGTTCGGAATTGAGCAAACTGAAATCGTCATTTATCAAAACGATCCGGGGAAAAGGCTTACTCAATGCGATTGTTATTTCGCATGCTAATCCGGAAGCAGCCTGGGAGCTTTGTTTAGCCTTGAAAGATCTCGGTTTACTGGCCAAACCTACCCATGGAGATAAGATTCGTTTTGCCCCTCCCCTGATCATTACAAAAGACCAGATATTGGAGAGTGTGGCGATTATCGAAAAAGGATTATCTGGTTTATAGATGCAATTATCCGATTCATTTATCAGAGTGATAGTTGTGTAACCTTGTATTAAATCAGTTTATTATCTATTGCATACCTGATCAATTCAAGATTATTCTGAAAATGCATTTTTTCGAAAACCCTGGATCGAAATGTGCTGACAGTATTGTTGGTAATCACGAGTTCTTTGGCGATATCGGATATGGACTTACCAGAGGCAAGTAATTTAAATACTTCCAGTTCCCGGTCGGTAAGATTTTCAATCAGGTGATTGTGTGAGGTATTGCCGAATGCGTCTGCCAGAATATCGGCCACTTCGGCATTTAGATATTTTTTACCTGACAGCACCTGGTTTACAGCTTTTACCAATTCATTTGCTGCCGATCCTTTTGTTAAATAACCCATGGCACCGGCTTTGATGGCCCTTACCGCATATTGGTCGGGCGCATGCATACTTAAAATCAATACCGGAGTTTTGGGTGAAAATTCTTTGATGGCTTTAATGGCTTCGAGACCTGAATCGCCAGGCGGCATAGAAATATCGCAAATAATCACATCCCATTTTTCTTTTAGTACTTTTTTA
>CAIWKU010000158.1 GCA_903913355.1 uncultured Bacteroidota bacterium
AATTCATATAAAGTGCTTTTTTGGCCGGAGTTGGTGTTATCACCAACACATTGCATTACCAAAGTATCGCCTTCAAAAATAGTTAGAAAGATCCAGATACCAATTCTATTTCCTTCGTATTCGCGTCTTATTTCACTCGGTTCTGCTTCGTTTGCAACCGAAGCTTCTTCGGGTTTTCTTCGGTTACAACCGAAGCCGCTTCGGTTGTAACCGAAGAAATATAAACCCAGATACGACGCAAATACATCGAAAACCCGACCAAACGATTTCTAAAAGGGCTGGTATTGAGGATACTATTGGTGCCAGAAATGAGTCTAACTGACTGAAAAACAAATGTTTGTGGCATTTGGAACCTTTGTATGGCATTTTTAAATACTGTAATGGGCCGGAAACCACCAAAAACTGTCTGAATTCCTTTCCCATCTCCCTTCAGTTCCCTACCTTTGCTGCCCCGAAATAAAACCCTCGGGTATTGTATGAAATTCATTAACAAACAACTAAACGCAGATGCACAGGAGAACGCTACAGCCACAGAAGCTGCAGAAGTTACTACTGCGACAACAAATGCACCTGTATCAGCGCCGGTGATTGAAACCGCGCATGATGATTTTGACTGGAGCATTGACAAACGTAATGTGAGTCATTATGCAGAAACAGAAAGAATGAAATACGACAAAGTGTATGATGGCACTTTTGTTCAGATTGAAGATGGTGAAATCGTAAAAGGTGCCGTTGTGGCCTTAACGAAAACAGATGTAGTAGTAAACATCGGTTTTAAAAGTGATGGATTGGTATCATTGAACGAATTCCGTGATGTACAGGGATTGAAGATCGGTGATGATGTGGAAGTAATGGTAGTAGAAAAAGAAGACAGGGGTGGTAACCTGCACCTGAGCCGCAAATCTGCCCGCATTTACCGTGCATGGGAAAGAATTGTGGAAGTACATAGAACCGGCGAAGTCATTACCGGTACTGTAACCAGCAAAACAAAAGGTGGATTGATCGTGGATGTATTTGGTATGGAAACTTTCTTACCAGGTTCTCAGATCGATGTGAAACCTGTAACTGATTACGACCAGTTTGTAGGTAAAACCATGGAATTTAAAGTGGTTAAGATCAATGAAGCCATCAAGAATGCCGTTGTATCTCATAAAGCCCTGATCGAAAGCGATATCGAAGCACAACGTGCCGAGATCATGAGCAAACTCGAAAAAGGCCAGGTACTGGAAGGTGTGGTGAAAAACATCACAGACTTTGGTGCATTTATGGACCTGGGTGGATTGGATGGTTTATTGTATATCACCGATATTTCATGGGGACGTATCTCTCACCCAAGCGAAGTGGTGAAGATGGACCAGAAATTACAAGTGGTGGTATTGGATTTCGACGACGACAAAAAACGTATCAGCTTAGGCCTGAAACAACTTACCCCACATCCCTGGGATGTGTTGCCTGAAGGTTTGGCAGAAGGTAGCGTAGTGAAAGGTAAAGTGGTGAATATTGAAGATTACGGTGCATTCCTGGAAATTCAGCCGGGTGTGGAAGGACTGGTACACGTATCTGAAATTACCTGGGCCAATACGCCGATCAATGCGAAGGAATTCTTCAAATTGGGAGATGAGTATGAAGCAAAAGTGGTAACCCTGGATAAAGACTCACGTAAAATGAGCCTGAGCATCAAACAAATGAGCCAGGATCCTTGGAATACGATCGAAACCAAATTCCCTGAAAACAGCAAACACAAAGGACTGGTTAAAAACATCACTCCTTATGGCGTATTTGTTGAACTGGAACCCGGTATCGGTGGAATGATCCATATCAGCGATCTGAGCTGGTTAAAACGTTTCAATCACCCAACTGATTATACCAAAGTAGGCGAGCAGATCGATATCATTATCTTAAGTATTGATAAAGAAAACCGCAAACTGCAGTTAGGACATAAACAACTCGAAGAAGATCCCTGGAACGCACTGGAAGATACTTTTGCCGTTGGAACCATCCATGAAGGAACGGTTACCCGTAAAGACGATAAAGGTGCCCTGGTGCAATTACAATACGGATTGGAAGGATTTGCCCCTAACCGTCACCTGAATAAGGAAGATGGCAAACAGGTTCAGGCTGATGAAACCGCCCAGTTCATGGTGATCGAGTTCGATCGCAATGAAAAAAGGATCGTGTTAAGTCATGCACGTATCTGGGAGCAGCAGGAAGCTGAAGTAAAAGAAGCTGCCAAAAAAGAAGCCAAAACAGAATCGGATAACACCAAGAAAGCGGTGAAAAATATCCAGGCTAAAGTTGAAAAAGCAACCCTGGGTGACCTGGGTGCGCTGGCAGAAATCAAAGCCAAATTACAGGAAGGAGAAGGCGATAAATAAGCTTTTTCCCAATAAATAGTCAAAAAAGCTGCTGAAAAGCAGCTTTTTTGATGTATTAAAGAAATTAAGATATTGATAGATCCGGGTGAAATAACTACTTCATCAGTTCCAGATCCCTTATTCAATAATCAATATTCCCTTGTTTTAGGTAATTCTTAACTACCCAAAAGCCTAAAGCAAAATCTGTGGTCATAAATTGCCCGCAAATAACTAATTTTGCCAACTTGTATGAATAGAATTGTACTTTTTTTAATATCGGTGGTAATTCTTGCGTCTTCCTGTTCTACTAAGTTTGGTAAGATTCTGAAGAGTAAGGATTACGAGTACAAATACAAAATGGCGGAACAGTTTTATGCCAAAAAGCAATATGGTTACGCCCAGCAATTGTATGAAGACATTTTTCCTTACGTAAAAGGAACCACACGGTATGAGGATATGTACTATAAGTTTGCGTATTCTTATTATTACGAGAAGGATTACCTGAATGCGGAGAATCTTTTCAAAACATTTGTTGAGAATTTTCCTACCAGTCCAAAGAATGAAGAATGTGATTATATGCGGGCTTTTTGCTATTTCAGGCAATCACCCAAAGTAGAACTGGATCAGACCAATACCAATAAAACCATGCAGCTGATGCAGGCTTTTATCAATACACACCCTTCTTCTGCCAGATTAAAAGAAGCGACAGAGATCATTGATAAATGCAGGGAGAAACTGGAAAGAAAAGAATACCTGAGTGCTGAACTATATTATAATCTCGGTTTTTACAAAGCAGCAGCCATAGCATTTGCTTCTGTTTCTGATAATTATCCGGATTCCAAAAAAGGGGATGAATACAAGGTGTTAGTGATCAAGTCCTATTATAAGTATGCTGAAATGAGTTATGAAGAGAAGCAAAAAGAGCGCTTCGAAAAAGTACTTTCAGAGTGCAACGATTTTACAGAGCGCTATGCAGACAGCAAGCACCTGGATGAAGTAAATAAAGTAAAAACACAAACCAATAATTTCTTAAAAAACCTGAAAAATGAGCAAACTAAGAAGGCAAATGAGCGCTAATACCGCCAGTGTTGTTGAAACAAAAAGCCTGATTGATATTAAATCAAAAACAGGTAACCTGTACGAGTCTATCGCAATCATTGCCAGAAGAGCTAACCAGATCAATATTTCTCTGAGAGAAGAATTGCATAATAAACTGGAAGAGTTTGCCAGTCATACAGACAGCCTGGAAGAAATTCATGAAAACAAAGAACAGATTGAAATTTCAAGGGCTTACGAAAAAATGCCTAACCCGGCTATTTTGGCCACCCAGGAATTTATGGAAGGCAAAGTATACCATAGAAGAAATAACGATAACGATCTGTTCAGATAAGCTAAATCTTTCCAAATTATTAAAAACGACAGTGATGAACTGTCGTTTTTTGTTAGCTTCAATCGGGCTTTACCTGAAATGTTTGAAATCTGTACTTGCTGGTAACAGGGAATACCGAACATTGGTATCTTTACAAGCGTGATTTACTAATCACAACCCGGATAGATGCATAAAAAACTGATTATATTCTCTCTTTCTTTTTTGCTGGCAGTACCGGCTGCTTTTTCGCAGGAATTACAGGCCCGGGTTACGGTATTATCCCGCGGAATCAATTCTACAGTTGATAAAAAAATATTTACGACGCTCCAAACGCAGCTGAACAATTTGATGAATTCCAGGAGATGGACCAACGACCAGTTTCAGTCAAATGAAAAGATTGTTTGCAGCTTTATCCTGAGTGTAGAAAGTATCCTGGAAACCAATAATTATAAAGCCACACTTACTGTACAAACTGCCCGCCCGATATTCAATACTTCTTATCAATCGGCACTAGTGAATTACCTGGATGCGGATGTGGCTTTTAAGTATGTAGAATTTCAACCCGTTGAATTTAATGAGAACCGGGTACAGGGTACAGATGCTTCTGTGGCTAATTTGCCAGCCATATTTGCCTATTATGCCTATATGATTCTTGGGTTGGATTATGATTCTTTTTCACCCAAAGGAGGAGATGAGTTTTACCGGAAAGCCCAGAATATTATCAATAATTCACCCGAAGGGAAATATATCAGCGGATGGAAAGTATTTGATGGTGTACGAAACAGGTATTGGTTAAACGAAAACCTGATCAATACACGGTATAATATTGTACATGATGCCATGTATAAATACTATCGTTCAGGTATGGATAAACTCTATGAAAACGAGGCGGAAGGCAGAAAAAATATATTACAAAGCCTGGCGCAATTGCAGGCGTTTAACAGAGAGAATCCCAATACCATGATATTACAGTTCTTTTTTCAGGGCAGGGCACAGGAACTGATTGGGATATTCAGAAAAGGCAGTGATGAAGAGAAAACAAAATTGATTGAACTCATCACCGAATTAGATATCGTAAATGCGCCACTTTACAAACAGGAACTAAAATGAGAAAAAGAACCGGAATACTCTTTGTAATCATTTCTGTATGCCTGATCAGCAGTTGTCACCTGGGACCTGCAAAAGAAAAACCCATGGAAATCGACAGGATGAAAATGGTGATGTGGGATCTGATGAAAGCAGATGAATGGTATCTGTTAACGACAGCAAAAGATACATTGGCCAAAACGAAACATGAGAATATCCGTTTGTATGAACAGGTGTTTTCTATACACGCTATCAAGCGCGATCAGTTTTATAACAGTTTGCAATATTACGAAGCACATCCGCTGGAAATGAAGGTATTGATGGATTCTGTAGAACAATATGGAATTCGTGCCAAGAGAAAATTAGAAGATAATAATCACGGTCAGGCGAAGCCGGCTATTTAGTTTGGACCCGCCTGGTTGTATTCAATGCTTGCTATATGAATAAACTATTTCAGAACGCAGATGAAGCCATCTTCGATCTGGCTGATGGGGATACCCTGATGCTGGGTGGTTTTGGGCTGAATGGCATTCCCGAAAATTGTATTTCCGCTATTGTAAAAAAAGGCGTGACTGATCTCACCTGTATTTCAAATAATGCAGGTGTTGATGATTTTGGCCTGGGTTTATTGCTGAAAACCCGGCAGATCAAAAAAATGATGAGCAGTTATGTAGGAGAAAACGCAGAGTTTGAACGTCAGTTATTAAGTGGCGAGCTGGAGGTAGACCTGATTCCACAAGGCACACTGGCTACCCGAATTCAAATGGCCGGAATGGGCATCCCTGCTTTTTTTACTCCCGCCGGATATGGAACCGAAATTGCCAATGGAAAAGAGATCCGCGAATTTGATGGCAAGATGTACCTGATGGAACATGCACTGCATGCCAAATTTGCGATCGTAAAAGCCTGGAAAGGAGATACCCTGGGCAACCTGGTATTCCGTAAAACCACCCGTAATTTTTCAACCTCCATGGCCAAGGCCGGAGATATCACCATTGCCGAAGTAGAACAACTTGTACAACCCGGCGAACTCGACCCCGACCAGATCCATGTTCCCGGTGTATATGTACATCGAATATTTGAGGGAAAGAACTACGAAAAACGAATTGAAAAGAAAACAGTAAAACTATAGTTGAATACATCCTGTTCAATTATTAATTCTTAATTATTAACTGCTCTCCGATGTCATTAGATAAATACGCCATTGCCAAAAGAATTGCATTAGAAATGCGAGATGGTATGTATGTGAACCTGGGTATCGGTATTCCTACACTTGTTTCTAATTATATACCCGAGGGAATGACGGTTATTTTTCAAAGTGAAAACGGAATATTGGGTATGGGCCCTTATCCGGAAGAG
>CAIWKU010000159.1 GCA_903913355.1 uncultured Bacteroidota bacterium
TTAGTTATCTGATGGCAAGACTAACCATCGAAAAGGGTTTTTTATGAATATTGCAGCCATTCAGTTGGTTGCAGTAATTGTGGCACACCCTGATGATGAAACATTATGGGCAGGTGGAACCATATTAAAGCACCCTTTATGGAATTGCTTTGTGGTTTGTTTATGCCGTAAAAATGACGCGAACCGGGCACCTAAATTCTTCAGGGCAATAAAGTTACTTGGTGCAAAGGGCATTATGGGAAATTTAAACGATGGCCCTAAACAAACGCCTATACCTGAGGAAAAAATTGAGCAGCTGATCATGGACCTATTACCCCCAATACATTTTAACCTGATTCTTACACACAATCCTACAGGAGAATATACCAAACATCTCCGACATGAAGAAGTAAGTCGTGCAGTAATTCATCTTTGGAACAGTAATAAAATATCTGCAAATGAATTAATGACATTTGCCTATGAAGATGGTAACAAACAATATTATCCCCGACCAGTTGCAAATGCAACCATTCATGAAACATTGACTCAAGAAATATTTCAGCGAAAGTACGACCTCATCAGTAAGATATATCGATTTAGGAAAGAAGGGTGGGAAGCGAAAACCTGCCCCAGGGAGGAGTCTTTCTGGTTGTTTAAAAAACCTTTTGAGGCTTTACAATGGTTAGATAACGGGGGAATGGTAAAAAAATAAATCCAAGAAAGCATTAATGAGGAATATATTTTATGAAAGTATTGGTATTATATGATTATCCTCCTTCTCCCGGAGGACTTGCTACACAAGGGGACCTTTTGTATAAGGGATTACTTGAGTTAGGTGTTGATGCTCATGCTGTTCATTTAGAATCAGCACAGGAGAAAGAATGGTATTACAGATGGTTTGAACCTGATGTTGCAGTAGGTATTGGTTATTGGGGGCATACACCGCAATTAGTTTTGCATCCTCAAAGATATGGTATACAAGCGGTACCCTGGCTAGTAGCGGATGGGTATATAGCTAACTATCAGGAGGTGCTGAATGAATTGCCTTTGATTTTGGTTACTTCAAACTGGGTAAAAGAAATGTATGTGAGGGATGGCATTAACGGAGATATTATTGAGGTATTGCCAGTAGGTTGTAATACAGATACTTTTATCCCATTTAAAAAAGATGATCCAAAAATCTTGGCTGTCAGAGAAGCTTTGGGTATTAGTGCTGATCAATTGATGATCCTGACTGTTGGAGGAGATGCTGCATCCAAAGGAGCCAGGGAAGTAATGCAGGCATTGGCTATAATTGAAAAAAAAGTACCTGACTGGAAATATGTTTGTAAAGTATGGCCACAGGAGAGAACTAAAATCCAAAACCTTGCCGATCTTGAGATGGCTACCCAATTAGGCATTGAAAAAAATGTAATCTATGAAACCAATACGATTTCCCGAAATTTTATGCCTTATCTAATTGGAGCCTGTGATATTTATGCTGCACCATCAAGACTTGAAGGGTTTGGGATGCCCCAGGTAGAAGCGGGAGCTTGTGGTAAACCCGTTATCAGTATTAAAGCAATGGGAATGCTGGATACGCTTATTGATGGAGAAACTGCCTTGCTTGCGAGCGTTGCAAAACAGATTGTTGTAAACGAAGTGAAACTGGGTTATGAGTCTGGTTTTGAAGGTGAACAAACGATACTTTTTACAGAACCCAGAACGGTTGACTATCGTGCCAATATTCAGGATATTGCCAGGCATTTAGATACACTTATGCATGATTCGGCTATGCGTGAAAGGATGGGAAAAGCCGGGCGGGAAAGAGTCGTATCCAATTTCGATTATCGAATAGTAGCTAAAAAATTTGTACAAGTCATGAAAGATAGGTTAGGTATTGTCTAAACGGGAAAATATCATGGAAAACAAAGAAAACCAGGAAATAAATGAAGCCAAAATTGCTGCTATTAAAGTATTGCTTCATAATCTACACGGACCTTATATGGGACTTCCACGTACTGCCGGATGGGGATATCCTGAACCCTATACAAGAGATCTTTTGATCTCGATATTAGGAATCGCAGCATCAGGCAATGAAGAATTATTAGATAGTATGCGAATGGTTCTGGAAAAACTCGCAGAGAATCAATCAACAAGAGGACATATTCCCTCACTTGTGCATGATAAAGAGGATCGTGGATCCAGTGATACTACGCCCCTTTTTTTATTGGCCGCCGGAATATGGAGAAAGCTAACAGGGCAAAACGAATTTCTAGCGGTAGCTGTTAGCAAAGCCCTAACCTGGATGGAATACCAAAGTCCTTCAGATCGTTTTTTAATTGCCCAGCTGCCTACCAGTGACTGGCGAGATGAACAATGGGTTATTGGATATGGTTTATATGTAAACACTTTAGCCTACAGTTATTTGCGAATATTGGGAGAAATTGATAGGGCTGAAAACCTTCGTCAGGCGATGGGAAGATTTACCATTACAGGCGGTACAATACACCATCATGTACATGAAGGCCTGGTAGTAAAAAATAAACCTTATTATGCTTTCTGGTCCTATAAAATTTATAGCAGTGAACGGTTTGATCTGCTGGGCAATAGTATTGCTATATTATCAGGCATTGCCTCGCAGGAAAGAGCAGTTGACATGATAGCCTGGATTGAAGAAGAATGCAATGCCATGAAACAAAAGCATCAACTGGCCTTGAATTTACCTCCGAATTTTTTCCCTTATGTAAGGCCGGAAGATCCTGACTGGATTACCAGGTATGAGGTATATAACAAACCTGGAGATTACCACAATGGGGGTATTTGGCCTTTTATATGCGGTTTTTATATCGCAGCATTGGTGGCAGCAAAAGAATACAAATTAGCGAAA
>CAIWKU010000160.1 GCA_903913355.1 uncultured Bacteroidota bacterium
CGGTATGAAACATCTCTCCAAATAGATTCCCCTCTTTACTACCAAAAAAGCCGAGCAATAAATTAAGCAGTAATACTACATTGATCAATGGCAGCAGAGATTCATTGGTCCTATCCTTTCCCAGCTTGATAAACAAGAGTAAAAAGATGATGGCAACAATAACCAGTTCCTGTTTAAGTAATATAAAAAAATCCATCAGCATAGGTCAATCTCATTTAAGGTTAATCGTTTTCCCGATCTGTTCCATCATAGCTGCCGTTCCGGGTCCGATCAACTGGTTTATTAAAAAAGGAGCTACCCCTATCAGTACTATTCCTGTGATTAGTAAACCCGCAGCCAGTTTTTCATTCCACAAAGCATCTCCTAATTTTGTATAGGCTCCATCTAGTGGACCCATAATGGTTTTGCCTGTTGCCCTCAAGATATAAACCGCAGTTACTACAATGGAAGCGCAGGAAAGAATGGTGGCGAGCCTGTATAAACCACCCGGGTTTTGCCATGAACCCATAAACACTGTCATTTCAGCGATAAATCCGCTAAACCCAGGAAGACCTAATGAACAAAGACCTGCAATCACAAAAACAGTAGAAATAAACGGCATCACTTTAAGCAGTCCTCCCAATTGTGCCACCATACGTGTATGCGTTCTGGTATAGATCATACCAATCGCAGCAAAGAAAAGGGCTGTCATCAATCCATGTGATACCATTTGCAATACAGCACCATTAATAGATGTTTGGGTTAACATCCCGATAGCTAGTATTACAAAACCACAATGGCTTACAGAAGAGTAAGCATTAATGTATTTTAGATCCGTCTGCATCATGGTAGCAAACGCTCCATAAATGATTGCAATCGTGGCTAATACAATGATGATTGGGGAATAATAATGAGCAGCTGCCGGCATTAAAAAAGTAGCAACACGTAAACAGCCATAGCCACCCAATTTCATAGAAATCCCTGCCAGAAACATTGAGGCAGCTGTGGGTGCTGATGCATGTCCGTCAGGTACCCATGTATGAAAAGGAAACAAAGCGGCAAAAATGCCAAATCCCAGAAACACAAATGGAAAAAAGAAGTATTGTATATCCAACGGAATATTCATTTGTGCAATCTTCATCATATCAAAACTTCCGGTTTGATAATACACCCCTAATAACCCAACAAATACAAGCGCAGAACCAGCCATCAGCATTAAAGCAAGTTTCATCGCACTATATTCTTTTTTGCCACTTCCCCAAACACCAATCAGTAAAAATTTAGGGATTACAGCAATTTCCAGGAAGAAGAATAATGTGAACAGATCCAAAGAAATGAAAAAACCATAAGCACCCATGCTTAGCAATACCAGTAAAAAGAAAAATTCTTTATTGAGTTTTTCCATTGTCCAGGAAATCAAAATACCGGCAAATACAATACATGAGGTTAACAAGATCATGGCAATAGAAATACCATCCACACCAATATGATAATGAATAGGCAGGTTTTTAAACCAAACAAAATCATATTCAAAAAGCATAGTTAACTGGTTGCCCATACTCCTGTCCTGCAAATAAGCTATCAATAAAAAGATGCCCAGCACCAATTGTAAACCCGCTCCGGCCAATGCCACCATCCTTACCTGCTTTAATCCATTGCAGAAAAGCAGTATAATGGCAGTAACCAGTGGAAAAAGAATGAGTAAGGACAGGTTCATAACTTAATTATTTCCATACATAAATAAATAAAATTGCCAGCAGGGTCACACCGCCAAAAAAGTATAAAGCGTATCCCTGTACTTTCCCGGATTGCATTCCCTTGATCCATCCGGAAATTTTTACAGTTATGGCAGCCAGTGCATTCATACATCCATCCACAATATTTCTATCAATCCATGCAATGGGCTTACCTATCAATGGGAAAATGATTTTTTTTGTAATAAAGAGATACAACTCATCCATATAAAATTTCCTGGATACCACCCTGTAAAAAACACCTAATGCATCCGCTATCTTTTGCGGTCCCTCATTTTGCTGCTTATACAAACGGGCAGCAATCAATATAGCAATCAGGGTTAACCCAACCGGTGCCAGAGAAAACAAAATATCTATATGCGTTTCCAAAGCAGCCCCGTCTGCAGTTACTAGTTTTGCAAATGGAATAAAACCAACCCCAATAGTGCAGACAGCCAGAATAATTAAAGGAATTTTCATGGAGACTGTGCCTTCATGATGTGTATCATGATGAGCAGACTCTTTGCTCCAGAAAATGGAGAAATATAACCGAAACATATAAAACGCAGTAAGCGCCGCTGTAAATAATGCAACCGCATAAATCAATTTATTGGCATTGAATGCGGCTAGTAAAATTTCTTCCTTACTAAAGAACCCGGCAAACGGAGGTACACCCGCAATGGCAAGACAGGCAATTAAGAAAGCAATATGGGTTACCGGCATCAGTTTCCGTAATCCACCCATATCTTTTATTTCATTACTATGCACCAGATGGATAACGGCTCCTGCGCAAAGGAACAACAGGGATTTAAAAAATGCATGAGTAAACAAGTGAAACATAGAAGCCAAGTTCAACCTATAACAATAGATGCACCAGAGAAAATAACTCCTACCGAAATTCTAATTGAAACACCACAAGTAGTGAAAAAAAC
>CAIWKU010000161.1 GCA_903913355.1 uncultured Bacteroidota bacterium
TATTTAAACACAGCATAAGGTAACCCTTTATTGATTTGGTAGTTGGTATAGGTAATTTCTACTCTTCCATTTTTATTCTACAGTTTATCTGATTCTGAAAGTGGTTTCTCTTCATCATTAAATTCCAGCGTTATTCCTTTGGGTAATTTATAATCTTTGGTATTAAAAGTAAAGACCACTTTATCGGGAAGTCCATATTGTGTGTATTGCCCATAACTCATTTCAATCTCATAGGTTCCGTTTTCGCGTGTTGTAGTTACGGCTTTTTTTACCAGCAGATTGGTTTCATCAATATACATAGTAGTAAGAACGATATCACTATTCTCATTAGCGGGAAGTAATTTTACAATCCTGGTTTTACTACCGCCAATCATCGCTTCACCGGCTGCCAATGCTACAAAATCACTGGTGGCAAAAATGGAATTCATATTTACAGAAACGCCACCTTTTGGTAAGAGAGAAATGCCGCCATCCTTTTTTAATCTGAATTTATTGGGCTTCTTAAAATATACTTTCACTTTTCCTATTGGTGCTTTGATAAAAGAGACATCTGTTTTCATTCGTCCATCTGCCTCATAATCATTCACCTGATCCAGTTTTGCTTTTACCCGCATGATCAATGCGGTCATATCCTGACTATAGGATGAAAAAGACACTAAAAGGAATATATAAACAAAAACTATTTTACGCATTTTTTCATCAATTTTTACAGTTACTCTTTATCTTTCTGCTTAACAATACACTATTTGAATTTGATACATTAACTCAACACATCTTTTTTCCTGAATACCAAAACAGATGCGGTAACAAATCCGATAATATGCAGAAACAGCACAATCGCTGAAGTGATAATCTTCTGCGGGTTCTGTATACTGCCCTTGATAGATTCATTTGCATCATTTACTTTGATATCAAAAAATTCTTTCCAGCCAATCATATGTGTAGTAAAGAGAAAGGGTTTTACTTTATTGAATATCGGGATATTCAAAGTGCTGAGAATGGTAAAAAATATGATCACACTCATCGTAGCCACAATGGGTCCGATTGAATTTTCTGCAAATTGGGAAAACAGAAATCCCAATGAGGCAACGGTAGTCATGGATAATGCCGCAAACCCAAAAGCCCAGGCATAGCGCCAGAAAATATCATCTTTCTTAAGCAAGACCACATATTGAGATTTTAAAAGAAAGAGATCATCTACACCAAACAAAATCATATTCAGGAATAATGCCAGAACGGCCAGCCAAACCAATAATAGCAAGGTATAGGCAACTGCCGCTAAAAATTTAGCCAGTAGAAAATGGGTTCTGCTCATCGGTTTTGTGAGCATGATACGAAGGGTGCCCATATTGGCTTCTCCGGATATCATATCAGCTGCCACTAATGCAATTAATAAGGGCACATGAATTAACAGGATCTGTAGTACGATATAGCAAACCTGGTATCCATTCAATATTTTTCCTTCTACCGTAAGTGAAGAAGTAATATCCCGCATCATAAAACCTACATAGGCATCCCCATCCAGTTTCAGGCCAAATTGGATAACGCCTATCAACCCGGCTACTGCTATAAATGCAATATAGGTTCTGGGTCTTCTGAATATTTTATATAACTCAACTTGAATAAGTGTCCACATGTTGGTTGGCTGATGTTACCTGTAAAAAATAATCTTCCAGCGAATGCCTGGGTTGTATAGAAATCAGTTGTATATCCATATCTACCAGGTCACGATGTAATTGCGGTATCTGCAACCTGTCAATTTTGATCAGAATGGCTGAATCTCGTTGAGGTTGGAGGTGTTGCGCCCAGGAACTGATCTGTAATTGTTCTAATGCATACTGGTTATCGAATGTTTGCAGTTCAACGATGGTCTGTGCCGGATCAAAAAGGTCCAGGGCATTCCCCTCCACAATTTTTTTCCCCTTATCAATGATTAAAACTCGCGACGCTACCTGTTCAATTTCATTTAGCAAGTGAGAAGAAACAATCACGGTCTTTTGCAGATCCCTGCTCAAATGAAGAATCAGGTTCCTGATATCTGCTATACCTTGTGGATCTAAACCATTGGTGGGTTCATCTAAAATAATCAGGCGTGGATCATGTACCAGGGCAATGGCGATACCCAATCGCTGTTTCATACCCTGCGAAAAAGTTTTGACGGTATCTTTTGCCCTATGAGCCAGACCCACTTTGTCTAACTGATCCATCAATTTAGCATCAGATAAGGAAACGCCGCTGAGTCGGGCAAATAATGAGAGGTTTTCGAATGCGGACAAATACTTATATACATCCGGCTTCTCAATCACAGCCCCAATCTGCCTGAGTATCTCAATCCTGTTTTTATTCAGCGGCATTCCAAAAATCTCAATTTCGCCCGCTGTTGGTGTAATCAAAGTTACCAGCATACGGATGGTGGTACTTTTACCCGCGCCATTCTGACCAAGGAATCCATACACATCTCCTTCATTCACCGAAAATGAAAGATCGTTTACGGCTGTATTATGCTTAAACGATTTGGTAAGTCCGCTTACTTTAACAATGGTTCCCATCTTATTCAATAATAACAAAGATAGGCTAAAACTGTTCGGAGAGGGGGCGAGTTACAGGTTGTGAGCTAGGGGTTGCGAGTTACGGGTTTACGATCTTTGCAAAAAGAGGGAGCAACGGACCTGTTCATTTATCGGTTCCATTGGAAAAAGGCAGGGACCAGCGGATGCTTGTAAAAGAGGTGAGGATCAGTCAAACCGAGTCATGGCAAA
>CAIWKU010000162.1 GCA_903913355.1 uncultured Bacteroidota bacterium
GGATCCGAAAACGGGTAAATTCAAATTGAGCCGTAAGGCCCTGATGCCAAAACCTGAATTTAAATCTAAAGAAGCTGGGGGAGAACCCGGCGCCGAAGCATAATACTGATTACCGAATGGCCCGTTTTACGGGTCATTCTTTTTTTACAGATACAATCTTTTTAATGAGTAATTATTGTGAAATAACCATACAGATAGCCAGTGAAGAGCAATCCGATATCCTGGTGGCCGAACTTTCTGAATTGGGATATGAAGGATTTGAGGAAATGGAAGGACAACTAAAAGCTTTCATTATAGAAACAGATTTTGATGAAAATATATTAAATAAATTATTGAGTAATAACAACATAATATATACATTATCAATTATTAATAAGCAAAATTGGAATGCAGTTTGGGAAGCAAATTTTGAACCGGTTCAGGTGGATGATTTTGTTGGCGTTAGGGCTTCTTTTCATCCCCCTTTCCAAAACCTGGCCCATGAGATCCTGATTACCCCCAAAATGAGTTTTGGGACAGGTCACCATGCAACCACATATATGGTTATGCAACTGATGCGGGAACTTGATTTTACTGGAAAAACCGTGTTTGATTTCGGAACCGGAACCGGTATTCTTGCTATCCTGGCTGAAAAATTAGGGGCACAATCTATTTTGGCTGTGGATAATGATGATTGGTGTATTGAAAATGCTACGGAAAATATACAGATCAATCAATGTAACCAGATCACAATAAATAAAATTGGCATATTGAAGTTTGAATCAAAATTTGATATAATTATCGCTAATATTAATAAAAACGTCATACTTGAAAATATTACTATATTAAAGAAAGGTTTGAAAAAAGGCGGACAAATTTTGCTGAGTGGATTATTAGCTGAGGATGAAACGGATATCCACAATGCATGCCAACTAATTGGTTTTCAACATAAAAAAACAATTTCTAAGAGCGGATGGATAGCGATTTGGTATTTTTAAGGAGTTTGTATATCTGTTAAATTATCATTAACTTCATTTTTCGTTATCTTTGTTCTAAACTTCAACCACCCCCCATGAATGAATTGTTGATCATTATTCTGGCTTATTGTATCGGATCCATCCCTACAGCTGTCTGGATAAGTAAAGCAATATTTGGAATTGATATCCGCGATTATGGTAGCGGAAATGCAGGTGCTACCAATACTTTCAGGATACTGGGCTCTAAATGGGGTACTATTGTTATGGCAGTAGATATTATCAAAGGGGTAGTAGCAACTTCGCTTTATATTTTATTACCGTATTATCTTACAGATGAATTGCAAAGAACCAACCTGATGATCGGATTGGGACTTGCAGCTGTTATCGGACATATTTTCCCGATATGGGCAGGGTTTAAAGGGGGTAAAGGAGTAGCCACTTTATTGGGTATGGCAGTAGCCATTCAGCCAATTGTTGCGGTTTGTTGTATTGGTGTATTTCTACTGGTATTATACCTGACCCGTTTTGTTTCCCTAAGCTCTATTTTGGCAGGTGTTTCTTTTATGGTTTTTATTCTCTTTATCTTCAACGAAAAGGAAACCCTTTACCGGATTTTTGCCGTGATGGTGGCATTGATGGTGGTATTAACCCATCAAAAAAATATTGGCCGTATTCTCAAAGGAACCGAAAGCAAGGTTCCGATATTTAAACACCGCGACAGGAGAAGGCAACGTAAGTCGAGATAAAAAGCATTGCTGGTAAATTATCGGTAACTTATCTATTCTACTGGAAGTCATAACTCTGCATATTTCCCAATCTCAATCTTTACCCATTGCGCTCTGCAGTTTTTGCAGGATCATTTTTTCGTCTATCTATTAGTAAAAAATTACATAAAAGCTCCAAAACATTGATTTTTATGGTTTTTTTGGGTATGATTTACTAAAATTGGACCGATTTCTTTGAAAACTCTGGTAACATTTTTTTAACTTTGCCCACTGCTATTTACTCACCTGAATTTTTCTTTAGGCATGTCAAATCAAAGTTTGTTTGAAAAGTTACAGTTGAAAGATGAGAAGAACCTGCTGATACAAGGTTTACCTTCCTCCATCGAAAAACAATTTGCAAAAATTACCTATGCAAAAAATATCACCCCGCTTCTGAAGAGTAAGAAGGTTGATTTTGCCCTCGTTTTTGCCATCAGCCAAAACCAGTTGAATAATGTATTGAAGGAAGTATTTCCTGCCTTACATGAAGATACCAAACTATGGGTGGCTTATCCCAAAACCACCAGTAAGATTGTTAGTGATCTCAATCGTGATTGTAGTTGGGAGTTCTTGACAGGGCATGGCTATGAATGTGTTAGACAGGTAGCTTTGGATCATGTTTGGAGTTCTATGCGTTTCAAAAAAACCGAACAAATTCCCAATCGTACCCGTGCTTTTTCAGAAGTGAAAGGGCAGGAGATCAATGGGATTGATTTTGAAAAAAGACTTGTGGTGGCACCCATTGAATTAGGTAAACTTTTCACCAAACACAAAGAAGCACAGGAATTTTTTAGTTCTCTTTCGTTTTCTAATCAAAAAGAATATGTTAGCTGGATAGAAGGTGCCAAAAAAGAAGAAACCCGTAAAAGAAGATTAGAAACGGCCCTCGAAAAATTACTGGCGGGCAAAAAGAACCCATCCGAAAAATAATGAGCTTTATCAATATCGAAATTAAAGCAAAATGCTTCCACCCGGAAAAAGTGGAAGCATTTTTACTTTCTGCAAACGCAAGGTTTGTGGGTCTGGATCATCAGAAGGATACTTACTTTCAGGTACCCATTGGCAGACTTAAATTAAGACAGGGGAATATTGAAAATACCCTGATATTTTATGAACGACCTAACCAGGAAGGTCCCAAGCAATCCGATTTTTCTCTCAGTCAGATGTCGGATGGTCCTGCTACCGAACAATTACTTGCAAAAGCATTGGGTATTAAAGTAGTGGTTGAAAAATACCGTAAAATATTTTTTATCGAAAATGTCAAGTTTCATATTGACGAAGTACCTGGTCTGGGCTCATTTGTAGAAATAGAAGCCGGTAATAGGAATTTTCCTGATAAAACCATTGAGGACCTACAAGAGCAGTGTAGTTTTTATATGAAGGAATTTGCGATTGAAGAGTCTGATCTGGTGCACCATAGTTATAGTGATATGCTGCTGGAACTGTGATTTGAGATAAGAGAATATGTCTTTCCGATACCAGGATTATTTAATGATTACAGTGCCCAACTGTTTTGTCAGTTCTCTTTCAATTTCCTTCAGGTGCTTATGAACTTCAATCAATTTCATCTGTTCTTCGAACGAAGCATGCTCCATATCGCGCTGGTTCTCATCAAACATCTTTTTTATTTTGCGGAGCTTAAAATAATTTACACTCATCAGCACATCCTGGTGACTGGTATCCCGATTCACAATATTCATGGATTCCATCACTTCATCCCATCGCTGACTTAATTCAAAATGGAATACACTGATATTGACTACCAGGTTCCGGATAATCTCGTTTTCGTGATACAAAAATGTTTTGGTGGTAGGCTCTAATCCACGCTGGTACCAGGATCGGTATTCCTCATACAGCGTATTCAGATCAGGGTTGTCAAAATGAAATTGTTCCAGTTCATCAAAAACATAATCAGCCATTGATTTATGCTCGTCCCATGCACGTAATCCATATTCCAGTAATACTTTCAAAATATTCTTTTCATAAATCTCATCCTGGTTAATAAGAAACTGACTATCATCCAATACATCTTCTGGTTGTTGCGCCTGTTGCTGCAAATAGTTGGCTTCATCAGCGGATAATTTTTTTTCGTCCTTTGTGATCTTATCGCGCTTATATTTATTGACCAGGTTGGTTAATCCTGATTCATCAATACGCAATAAAGAAGCGCATTGCCTGATATAATCCTGCTGTCGGGTAAAGTCTTCTGCCTTGTTAATCTTACTGAGCGTTTCAGCTATCTGGTTAACGATACCACTTTTTTTGGTTACATCCGTTCCGGCTTCTTTCAGCATCACTTCCAACTGAAACAGAATAAAATCTTTTTTAGAAGAAGCGACAAACTCATTAAAAGCCTGAACCCCTACTTTATTTACGTAGCTGTCCGGATCTTCATTATCAGGTATCAAAACCAACCGAACATTCAGACTCTCTTCCAGTGCCAGGTCAAGTCCGCGTAAAGCAGCTTTTACCCCGGCACTATCCCCATCATAGATAATGGTGAGATTATTGGTATATTTTTTTACCAGTCGTAACTGATCACGTGTTAACGAAGTACCTCCGCTGGCTACTACATTTTCAATACCAGCCTGGTGCAGGCTAACCACATCTGTATATCCTTCCACCAGTAAACATTCATCGGCTTTATCAATGGCTGTGCGGGCAAAATAAGAACCATATAACACCTTGCTTTTTACATACACTTCATTCTCCGGCGTATTAATATATTTGGGTCCTCTGTCTGATTTGCCAATCACCCTTGCTCCAAAACCAATGATCTTGCCGGTATTTCCATGAATCGGAAAGATGATACGGCCACGATAATTGTCAACCAGTTCATCCGTATTTCTTTGACTAACCAAACCCGTTTTTGGGAAAAGTTCTTTATTGAATTGATTGGCAAGTAAGGCCCTGGTAAGGGTATCTTTTGCATCCGGATTATA
>CAIWKU010000163.1 GCA_903913355.1 uncultured Bacteroidota bacterium
ATGAACTGGGTGAGTCCAAAATTATTTCATTACCTCCTGTTGAAACAAAAGGAATATCCTTTTCCATAAAACAGGAAGATACCATTTTAGAATACAAGATCCATTTTAGCAATGTACCACTGGGGGAAACCTATAAAATTATCGGGACCGTAGATAATAATATAGTATATAAAGCCACGATTAGGAACATTGATTCCTTATTCATCCATTCGTTTTCAACTGGCCAAATGACAAAAGGCGTATTGCAACTAACACTTTTTGATAATGCGTATCATGTTGTTGCCGAAAGACTCTGCTTTCTGCATCCCGACAATAGCAGATTGTCCTTTATTGCAGATAGCCTTGTTATTAGTGATAAGCCAAGGGCAGTCAATGAATTTGGTATTCGCATAGATACGGGTAAGAATTATGCAATAATGGTATTCGATGAGAAAGCCGAGAACCCGATTTCACATAACAATATTCTCAGTTCATTTTGGTTCAGTTCAGATTTTCCAGGAACGATCGCAGATCCGGAAAAGTATTTTATGAATACAGATCCGGATGCAAAAAAAGCACTGGACATGTTATTCATTACAGAAAAATGGAGGCGATTTAGTTGGACGGATATTCTCAATAACCGTTTTCCAATCATCAAATATGCAATGGATAATTACTTGTCCTATGAAGGCACCAGTTATTACAAAGGTAAATTCTTACCCAACGCTTCCCTGAATATGATATTATTTCTTCCTGATTCATCCAGACAGTTGGTACAGGTTAGAACCAATAAAGATGGAAAGTTCTTAATGCAGGGACTGGCTTTCTATGGAAATACCCGAATCAATTACCAGCCCGCCAGTAAAAGGATTGATAAGGAAGAACTCCGGGTAGATTTTATGCCACTCAATAAATATGTTCCTTACAAAAAATCATTACCCACACCGGGTTACCAACTGGTAATTAAAAAAGCTAATGAACCAGTACCGGATCAAATAGTAAAAGCAGTGGAAGATTTTAAAAATGAGAAAATCGCATTTGAAAAAGTGCATCCACTGGCAGATGTAACTGTAAAAACAAATAAAAAATCAGCTACACAATTATTAGACGAAAAGCTAAGTTCTAATGAGTTCTATAATCCCAGAGAAACCATCTACGATTTTATCAATGTACAACAACTGGGCACTGAAGGCATGAACCTGCTTTACTGGCTGGAACCAAGAATACCGGGTGGCATTAAGACTGCCTCATTCTACATCAATGAACTAAAGGTTAACCGTGATATGGTTTCGCTTACCTCTACCAATGAAGTGGCCATGGTAAAAATACAGGGTACCGGTAGTATGCATACCGTGCTTATTTATATGAAAACAGGTATGGAAATGTTGAATCAGGGGAGATCAGCCAACACTTCTGTATTGAAAGGATATGAACGCGAAGAGAATTATCTCATGCCGGATTATTCAAACCCGGATCTTCAATCCATAAAAACAGATCATCGAGGTTTATTATTCTGGGACAATATATTTACCCCAAATTCTGCCAGCCAAAAAATAAAAATCCGGTTCTACAATAACGATAATGCACAAAAATTCAAGGCCGTCATCTTATGCATTCCCAATGAAGGCTTTCCTTTATATCATGAAGGAATTTTAAAATAGCTGGTAGGATCCTTACGTAATCGAAGCTATTACTGTGCCAAAGATATCCGCACATTTATTCCGGCTTTTGTATTGGTAACTGGCGGCGAAGTAGAAATATACGGGGTTACCCTTCGCTGGTCAAAGAAAAATTTGAGGTTGATACGTTTATTCAAAACATAATCTATAGATGGCTGAATGGCCAGCTCCTTTTGTCCGCCAGTTCCATATGCATAGGTTTGATCCAGACGGCTATTACTCATGGCGGCATCCGTCATTGTAATATCTAAACGCATAGAAAGATCATTTTCCAATTTTCTGCTTTTCCCTCCCGGCAATACAAATGGCAGGTTAAGTCCTTTTTTACGCCACCCAATTCCAAATACCCAACCTGTAGTTCTGCTTTCACTAAGCTGGTAATCAATCAGACTCAGGCTGAGAATCCTACTTTTTCGATATTCCAATCTCAAACTCAACTGATTAAGCGTAGTTACATCTAGTCCAAGTAAAGGTTCAAATGTTTCTTTCATGGTAATATTGGGCACGAGAAAGTAAGGAACATAGTTTCCACTTACTGTATCAACAAATCCTGGTGCACCAAAGTGATTGGGATCCTGATAAAATATAGCACTGTTAAAACTATTCATACTCAGGTTTCCATTATATGCATGGGTAATCACAATATTGGAGAAGATTTTATTGAATGGCTTTGTTTTGGCAAGCCCATTATAGCTCATACGCCAATTGGGTAAAGGGAAAATTCCTCCAAAAGGATTAAAGCCAATATTTGGATTTGATTGCCTGATCAGCGGAATATTATATGGATTTTTCCCCGTATAGGCAGCCAGGAATGCAGGCACTAAAACATCCTGCGAAAATCGATTAAAGCCCGATGCATATCCATCCGCACTAAATTTTTGTCCAACAGGTATACCCTGCCAATAGGGATTTTGTTGCGCTACCCTTACCGAAATAATCTGCCTGTAATCTTCAAACTTTCTGAATGTGGCCGATACTACATTGGGGTCATATTTATCAAACATGGTTTTCAACCCGATATATGAAACCGAAAATCCTCCATCAGCCAATGGACCCAGGTGATGGAATCCACTGGTACCCGTTGTATCTTTAAATAGCTCACTATACTCTTTGGAAAAAGTTTTCTCTATGCTGATATCTATCTTAAGATTTCTTACCGGTTCTAATTGAGCGGTAATATTTAAATGCTGCTCAAAAGTCTGCCGCAATAATGTGTTTACGGATGTATCCTTTGAAAACAATCCCATCCTGGCTTTTTTATTCAGCCATCCACTATCTGGCTGCCTGCCAAAAGTATAATCCAGCCCAGGCTGCATGGTTTTCCAATTCTGTCCTAAAAATTTTGTACTATCCATATAACCAGGTAATCGACTATAATAATTTGCAGAATACGTTACGTTTACCGTTCTCAACATGGTAATGAACTTACCTAAGGCCCTTACTCCATCACTCATTTCTGCGGGTTGGTTGGCAGTGGCCAGTCTTTGCGCAATCCGTTCATCTCTTTTTCTTTCTCTCCATTTCTTCAAGGCTTCCGCTCTTTGCTTTCCCTTCAACCCCTTCAAGGCTTCTTCTTTTGTTGGAATTGGCGTACCTAATATATTTTTATTTTGCCCGTTTTTAGGGTCGACTTTTTTTGTGGGATCATATGCAGGTTTTGGAGGAGGCAATTTGTCTATTGCACGCAGCCATTTGGATTTCGCATACAGAGCAGCAAAATTAAATTGTGTGCTAAAATTGTTTTGCTGAGAGTTCTCTAATGTATTTCCTTGACTCAATGCTAAAAGACTAGCCGCAATCCAGTTATAGGTTGTACCATAAGAATACCTTGATTGAATCCAATCTGTAAGCGGAAACTTACTCAATGGCAGCGTATATGTAACAATTGCTTTCTGCTGGTAAAGTGTTGTTCGCCCCCCCTTTATAAAGTTTTTCCATACCGAGTCTTTCTTTTGCTTTGTATCGATACGCCCATAGGGTTCATCTATCCTGGCATTATTAGTAGCATTAAAATCAAGGCTCATAGAGCGGCTCAAATCCCAACCCATATGATAAAACCTGTCGAAAGTAAAATATTTATCATAGGATGTATCGGTTTGTATTACCGCACTTCCGGAAGTATTGATAACCCTTGGAATATATTCTCCAAACTGTCGGTTAATATCTGTTCTAAAACTCAGCGAATTGGGTTTGGGGTTAAAATTAAAATCCCTGATCAACCCTAGCCATGGCGTTTTACTCCGTGTAATTTTTTTAAACGGCTGAATAAAATTAGGTGCCTTATTAAAAGTGTATCCAAAACCGCCTCTTTGTTTGCTGATAGAATTCTGTAAAATTAATGGGGTACTATGATCTAATAATGAATAGGAATAATTGAAATCAAAATTGCTCAGTTTAAACAATCCGGGTTTGCTCCTACTCGGCAAGAAACGAACGTTGGTGAAGTTAAGGGTAGTGATGGTTGTCTGGTCAAGGGCCGCATTTTTGATCGAATCTCTCTGATTTTTAGGTGCCGCATTAATTTTATCTTTCAGCTTCACATCCAGATCAAATGGATCGTATTGTGGGGTAATTACGGTTCTATTCACACTGGCAAATACCGGTAAAGATAAGCGTGCCTGTTTGGGAATCAGTTTTCCCGCATCAATATTGGCTGCCACATCCAATTGCATAAAATCATCTTTTGCCCTTTCATTTACCCGTTGCTCAAGGTTACCAAATCCGGCACTGTGCGTATTCCCTGAAACAGATATTTTTCCTAAATCTGCCAATGAAATATCTACTCTTCCCAATGCAGCCCAACCGCCAGATTCATTCAAAGCTGATAAACGAAGTTCATCTACCCATATTTCGCTACTGAGGGTAGGACCATCAGGCTTTGCAGGATTTTCAACCGCAATCATAATACCACTTACCGCTCCCAGATTGGGGTTACCCATGATAGAAACGGTTCTGATACTATCCAGTGGATACCGGTAAATAGCTGTGAGGGATGCACCCACTCTATTTCTAAGCATTTTGAGATTCACCAGACTGGTCAGATCAATATCAAGATTATTTTGCGCTGGCCAAACAATCGACTCCTGACCAACAACATAAGTGCCGGCAGGCGTAATGGTTAATGGAATTTTGATTTCATAATAGTTATTCAGAAAATCCTGTCCAATCCGAACAATCGCATTCAACTCCTTATTTTTTACAGGGCGCTGACCAATCACAGATTCTGCATGAAGGAACATAGATAGTCTTCCAAACTGACGCATATCCAGGTTCACTGTTTTAAAAAGCCCTCTGGTATCACCGGTAATCAAGCCGGTTGTTTGTAAACTTAATGATTGCTCATTCTGAAGAATATTGACTCCATTATTACTTAACAACTGCATACGTTGAACTCCGGGTGGCATCAGGTAATTTACCGGCTGACGGGTACTATTTTCAATAATGTTAACAGCTGTTGTATTAAAAGTGGTTCCGTTACTTGTATTAATAGGGGTATAGGATCCTGTTGTATCTACTTGGTAGGTAAACTGTCTCCATTGATTTCTTACCAGACTCAAAGTAGCAAACCGCATTACCACAGAATCAGAAAAACCAGTAAGGTACATTCTGAGAAACCGGATAGATTTAAAATCAGGGATACTGCCTATTTTATTAGAATACCCTGTAATCGGTATTCTGAAATGATACCAATCTTCTGTTCTCGAAATCCCATCTGCAGAATTAACCGTAACGGTTCTCTGGTCTGTTAAATAAGGAGTAATGCCAACTCCCATTCCTGGTTTCATGTCTACCTCATATTCAAAATACGATTCTGTTTCATTCAGGGTATTATCATGATTCAGGTCTTCATTATCCGGGAAAAGTGTTGCTGCCGAAGTAAACTGCCCCCCGGTAAGTGCAATCGGTGAGTTGCCCTGCGGATTATTATAGTTTTTATATCGCCCGAGTATTCCGGTACCTGATTGATCAAACTGTGCATCGCGGTACCAGATATAGTTATCACTTGCCGGGTCGGCATACGATTTCTGGTAAATAGTTGAATTGGTACCAAAATTATTTGCGATCCTTTGAAGCACATAGGCTTTTTTCCTTCTTTCACCTGCATCATCCAATCCATCAAACCCCACATCCTGGTAAGGGCGATCATTCGGGTCGTTACTAAAAGCCTGCGTAATCTGAATCGGATTTACCGGAGTTTTACCCCATGTATTACTACTATCCACATCACTTGGAATTGAAGGCGTATTCATCCCATTTTCATAAAAACGTTTTCCATCCTTTAATATATCTTCGCTCACTTCGCCCAGGTTAATAAACATTTTACCACCAGTACTGCTGGGGTTTTTAATAAACGGGTTTTGTGTCCAGAAATCTATGTATTGAATATTCCCCGTTTCAAAATCAGTTTGGTCAAGTGCCCGCATCAATCCACCCCAGCGGGAAGATGGATTGGA
>CAIWKU010000164.1 GCA_903913355.1 uncultured Bacteroidota bacterium
ATAACAGGGTAAAATACATTTTGGATAACAGGCCAAGAAGTGTAATAGAAGCATTCAATGAAATTGCCCGGCTTGTTACAGGTGAATATTTTATGGTGGGTTGTGATGATGATGTGTATGATAGCAGGTATATCAGTACATTAATGAATATCTTATTGAAAGATGTATCGCTGGGACTTGCATATACAGGGTGCAATTCTATCTATCCTGATGGATCAATTCGACCTTCTATCTGGAAATGGCGCTTAGCAAAACAAGGTTCGCAGTTTTCTAATTTTGGTAAATATTTTTTTAAACGTAATCCTATTCCTATTTGTTTTGGGGTTATGAAAACAGCGGTTCACAGGGATGGGTTAAAGTATTTTTTCCGGCCGGATAGCTGGGGCTGGAACCACGATAATCTTTATATGTTAAGAATATTAAGCAGGGTAAGAGTAGATAGTATTCCTGACAGACTTTTTTATTATCGTGAGCGAAACAGGCAATTAGTATATACACAAAGAGGACAGTTTATTAAACCAGCCGGGACCTTTGAAATAATGAAAAAAACATTCGTTCACCAAATTAATGTTTCTAAAATAGCATTGCAGATCATTTCAAAAGCGCCTTTTGGATTTATTGAGAAATTTTTACTGGGCATATATGTTTGTATCAGTACTTTTTATTTTGCTTTTGGCGACAGGATAATTGTTCCGGTGGTACGGCCTCTCCGCCGGTTTTATATGAACACCTTAACAAATAAAACTAATTGAATTTTCAACAACTGAAGGCGCGTATTCCGGTAATGTCGTATGGAAGAGCCCCGCTTCTTATCATCATTGCGGGTCGCATTGGAATTGCCATTGCAGGGGTAGTTGTAGTAAGGGTATCAACGGTATTATTAACACCGGACCAGATAGGAAGTATTAACCTCCTAAACAGTATTGCCACTTTTTTCAGCTTGTTTTTAGTAGTGCCCGTAATGCATTTTATGAACCGGGGATTTCTAGAATGGTATGATAGGGGGATTCTTGCATCCAATTCGATCAAATATATCTCGTATTTATTATTTGTTTCTTTTTTCGCGTTTGCAATAAGCGGTATTCTTCAATTGCAACTTAAACTGGTTAATGGATTCAGCAGTTTTTGGATAGCTGTATTAATCGGTATTACCACGTTTCTGCAATCGGTATATAATTTTTCTGCTTCAGGGTTGAATTTATTTGGACAACGTGGACGATTTGTTTTTTTCGCTAACCTGGTTGCCTGGTCATCGCTTCTTTTTTCGTTTCTTTTTTTTACGTGGAACCCGGATATTGTTTCCTGGAGCCTGGGCCCGGTAAGCGGTTTTTTATTAGGCTGCCTGGCGATAATAGTCTTATGGAAAAAAATCAAAAAAAAGGATTTTTCCAGCCTGCCCGCAGAAACGGGCACGATCTTTTTTTCGTTAAAAAAAATATTCTCGTTCTCATGGCCCATCGTTATTACGTCTCTGCTATGGTGGACACAATCTCAGAGCTACCGTTTTATACTGGAAGGTGTTCAGGGCTTAAAAAACGTTGGCTTGTTTTCGGTTGCTTATGCCCTGGCTGCAATGCCGATAATGATGTATGAGTCAATTATAGGCCAGTACCTCGACCCGGTTTTTTTTGGTGACCTGAAAAATAATGACAGGAATGGGTAGATACAGGCCTGGAATAATTATGCAAGATTGTATTTACCTGGCCTGGTATTGAGTGGTATTTTTATAGCGGCAGGTACGCCATTCCTTGCAAATGTTTTATTGGGAAAAGAATTCAGAGAGGTTGCTATTAAAATAACCGCCTGGGCCGCAGTTATTGAAACCATGAGAGCCACAGGTTCATTAATGTTTCATTTGGGAATTGCAAAGGCCGATAACAGGCTCACGATAATACCGGTAGCGGCCGGGGCGATTTTGGCACCTACAGGGGTCTATTTTTTAGGGCGTATAAATCCTTTATATGGCACAATAGCAGGACTGCTTATAGCCTCTTCCGTAGTTTTATTTATTATTATTATACTGAGCCACAAGGTATTGCCAATTACATGGCCCGTTAAAAGGATGCTATATGTTATTTTATTAGGCATTCCCCTGGCGGCTGGCTTACTGGCAACACATTACTTTTTTCCACAGATGGGTTTTATATACTCATTAATTGTACTGCTTATCAGTGGATGCTATACTGCAGCCATACTGGCTATGTTGTTAGTTAAAAGCGAATAATTAAAAGCAGGAATGAAAATTTTACTAGTAATTGGAACCCGCCCCGAAGCCATCAAAATGGCCCCTCTAATCAAGAGGCTGAAGCAGGTGACATCTATTGAAACCAAACTTTGCAACACAGGGCAGCATAAGGACCTTGTAACACCCATTTTTGATTTCTTTAAGCTAAAGGCAGATTTTAGTATCGATGCCATGATTGCGAACCAGGGGCTGCATGCACTAACCGCTTCTATTATCCTTAAAACCAAACCGGTTTTTGAAGCATTTCAGCCTGATTATGTATTAGTACACGGAGACACCACTACTTCGTTTGCAACTGCCTTGTCGGCTTTTTATAGTGGCTGTAAAGTAGGTCACGTAGAAGCAGGTTTAAGAACTTATAATAAGCTGGCGCCATTTCCGGAAGAAATCAACAGAACGTTAAACAGTTGCCTAGCTGATGTTCATTTTGCGCCAACAAAATCAGCAGTTGATAATCTACTGAAAGAGGGAATTCATGAAAATGTGATTCTTACAGGTAATACAGTAGTAGATGCCTTGCTGGATGCGTTACAACTGATTGATGAACATGATGCTGAAATAGAAAAATTACAAAAAGAAAT
>CAIWKU010000165.1 GCA_903913355.1 uncultured Bacteroidota bacterium
ATAAATTCTTTCCTTATTTGAAAGTGAAAGAAATTCCTGATTAATTCTTTTCCCGACTTCCAAAAACATTCTGTTGAGGCTGTCATTGAACTGTCTGGTGCTTTGAAGGCGAAAATCGTTTATCAACTTAATGATGGATTGCACAGATTCCCTCTCCTGTTCATTCATATCTACCATTTCCCCACCAATGTCAACAGGCTCCATCATAGCACGAAAAGAACAAGCCGTTGGCTCAGCAAAAACATTATCAATCAACCATTCCTGATTCAATAATTTGCCGATTCCCATTTTTAATATAGGCGTAAAATTGGCAGTAATCCCATAGATAAATCCTGCATTCATAATCGTATTACCCGCTCTTTTACCTGCCCGGGATTGTTCGTATTTTTTATCAGCTATTGCTTTCTCCAGATCTTTCGGGCTCAGGTTATCTGTTATCATGAGTTTACAATAATAGAAACAGGCCTGTTGATCTTTTGTATCCAATAATACTACCAGATGATTCCAGCTGATGATGGCAGCTAATTTCCCAAACTCCATTCTATTGGGAAACAATTCGACCAAAGCCACCATTTTTGAAAGATTGTTTTCTGAAAAAAATGGGCCGAATTGCTGTACCAGCCGATGGGCTATTTTGGTAAAATCCAGTTGGGTGCCCGTTTCAATATTATTTTTTATGATTTTACCGGTTTCCCAAAAAGTTACCACTAAAGATTCATTGGCATTGCGCAGAATATTCAAATGATAAAAATCTATCGTTTGAGAAACAGTTCTTAGAAAATTAACCTCCTGGATACTGGGTATATGAAGGGTCCTTTTAGGCATAATTTTTTATCGTTCAACTGGGTATGAAAGTAATGATTTATTGATAAGCATTTCTTAGCGATCTATTCATTTTTGTAATCACTTATCAGTCAGAGATTTAAAATACGCATCCATAATCTGCTAACAACAAAACTGTATTTATATCGCTTACTCTTTAATTATTTTTTCAAAAAATAATTAAAGAGTAAATTGTGCAGAATAAAATGATCGACTATGTCGATTTTTTTCAAAAGTGCATGCTATGCAAACACCGTCTCTAATTTTACCGTTGTTGCTGTGGCCTCTTCTAAATTTGTCGGTACTGGCACTAACCATTTTCGCCATATTCCGTTTACTATTCAAATATGATTTTTTAGATAAAAAGACCAAACTCATTTGGGTGTTGATTATACTCTTTATTCCATTTATTGGATCTATTCTTTTTCTGGTAAAAACCCGCATGTATAACAAGGGGTAAGCAAGCGTCTAAAATCTCCGTTATAATTATTCAATAACCCTGTATTTATTATTATGGTAGGGTAATCTGTTTGTTACCATCGGACCCCCAATAGAAAAATAAACTCCTATTCACATATACCATTTTACAAATTAAAAACGCTTGAGCCAAATCAATTTGGCGATTGATTTTAATCATTTCATTTGCTGCTAAAATTTTAAACATTTATTATATAAATGTTTAAACAATGAAAACGATTGCAAAAGCCAGGTGCTTACCCTCCATCCAAATGCTTACCCCTTTTATCCTGATCCTGCTCTTTGTTAACCAGGGTCTTGCACAGTCAACAAAAGCAAAACCATGGGTAGTGCCGCCGGCGGCATTGCAGGTAAAGAACCCATTAGCCGGTGACCCGGCGTCTGCGGCTAAAGAAGGAAAGAAAACCTATACTACTTATTGCACCCCTTGCCATGGAAATGGCGGAAAAGGAGATGGCGTTGCTTCGGCCTCTGTGAATCCAAAACCGGCTGACCATACCTCTGATGCAGTGCAGAGTGAACCCGATGGCTCTCTATACTATAAAATGACAGAAGGCCGCGGACCCATGATCTCGTATAAACAGGTTTTAAATGAAACCCAGAGATGGCAACTGGTATGCTACATCAGAACCCTGGCCAAAAAGAAAAGCTAATGAGTTTCCCGCTTGTTACACCTAAACTATTACACAATGAAACGGACAATATTTTGCATTCAACATGCTATCCCGATTGCATTGCTTTTGTTTTCATCCTTTCATGCATCGGCTCAAACCACCACAAACACTACCGTTGACTCTTCAATATACGATAGACTCAATTTTCTGGAAGAACAGGCCAGTTACCATAAATCAGGCGATGATCATTTTATGGTGGTAGGCTTAACCACTTTTGGTTTTATGAGTAATAAAACCACCAATACACTCAATGGGGTTTCTACTATTTCAAAAACAAATACGATGGCTGATGCAGACCGGTATGAGTTTAGTCCAATGTTTCTCTGGCGCCATGAGAAAAAATTTTTGATGGAATTTGAACCCTCTTTTAATAATAACGGACTCAGTGTAAACTGGGCGGATATCTCTTATTTTGCCTTACCCAATCTCATAGTACGCATGGGGTATTTTGTTCTGCCCTTTGGTACCTATTCCAAAAAACAGGCCGCCGGATGGATCAATAAACTGGCAACAGATCCCATGGGTATTGCCACCATACCGGCTACTGATTATGGAGTAGAAGTAGAAGGTGGTTTACCCCTGGGTAGTATGAAAATGAATTATGATCTGGCTTTAACCAATGGCTTACAGCTAATGCCTGATGGAACTTTATCCGGAGGAAATATTGCTGATAATAACAATGGAAAAACCTTTACGGGCAGATTAGGTATTCTTCCCTTTTCAAACTCCTGCATGGAACTGGGTGTATCGGGCATGTTTGGAAATGTAGGTACTCCGGGCACTTTACAGTCAAATGTTTCCAGCAATCTCTATGCTTTCGATTTTAATTTTGTAAAAACCTTTATTCCGATACTGGTAAATATAAAATCGCAGTATAATATCGTCAATATTGGGAATGCGAATTATATAAGTCCGCTTGATTCTACCCAACAATACACATTCAAAAACAAAAGTACTTCTGCTTTTGTGCAATGCGCTATTCGGCCTACGGGTATACAGGCATTACATGATTTTGAATTAGCCGGCAGGTATACCATGTATAATACGCCCGCCAATTCTACCTGGGGCGCCAATCAACATAGTTTTTCCATCGGGTTGAATTACTGGCTTAGCTGGAGATCGGTTGTAAGACTTACTTATGAAAGTTATACGGCTACCAGTACGGCCAGCACCTTGTTAAATGCCTTTACGGGAAACACAAATTCTAATACGCTCTTTTTACAATTCTCTATTCAACTTTAATATATATTGCCATGAGATATAATATTTCCGCTCAAAAATTATGGTTGATTTTTATTCTACTGGTTGGCATAGCCTGCCTGTTGTTAATCAATGGATGTGCTCCTTCAAAAGCAATAGCCGACAAACCCGGCGTGCTTTTATGGAGCGAGAATTGCCAGAGATGCCATAATACCCCTTCTCCGACTACGTTCTCCCCTGAAATCTGGGAAACGATTGGAATGCATATGCAGACAAGGGCCCTGCTTACTGAAAAAGAAAGGGAAAAAATTGTTGAGTTTCTGAAATCAAGCAGGTAAATAAGCTGATTTCTCAAATAAAAGAAGATTGATTTTTACCATCCTTCTTCGGGGTGCTTGCGGACTGTTTCGACCCCTGTTCGGCAGTTCTTCCTGTTTGGGTATTATTTGGTTCGTGCCTGGTTCGGGTGGGCTTGCTGGTTTCTTCGACTGTTGCCGAAGCCGCTTCGACCTTTCTTCGGCAACAGTCGAAGAAAGGTCGAAGAAATGCAAAACCAGACACGAATCAAATAATAATGAAATATAGATATTGCTCGAAGAAAGGTCGAACAAGGGTCGAAGCTTTCCGAAGAAAATGGCTAGAAATTGAGAGATGAATAGGGTTTATTCAAATAATCAGTTACCCTGTTTTCTAACATATTTGGTTAAGATCACAATTACCTGTCCCTCAATCTTACCCTCGATCTGTTCGGTATTGTTTTCTACGAGGCGGATATTTTTGACAACCGTTCCCATTTTAGCATTCAGGGTGGAGCCTTTTACATCTAGTGATTTGGTAAGTACAATCGTATCTCCGGATTGCAGCACCTGTCCATTAGCATCTTTATGCAAATCTACACTGCCATCATTTTCATGGTCACCGGTCGCTTTGGCCCAGGCCAGTCTTTCATCATCCAGGAATAACATATCCAATTGATCAGCAGCCCAGCTTTCTGTCCGTAATCGATTCAGCATTCTCCAGGCAACTACCTGCACACCCGGCACTTCACTCCACATAGAACTGGTTAAACATTTCCAGTGCTCCTGATCCAATGCGGCTTTCTTTTCTATCTGTACCAGACAGGTATTGCATACGATGATGCAGTTTTCTTCGTTGGACTGATCCTGCGGAGGAATTTCATATACCGTTATGGTATCTGTTGATTCACACAATTCACATTTGTTTTCACTTCTGCTGAGTAATGCCTGTTCCAGTTTCATATTTTCTGAATAAGGCGGCAAGGTAAAGAAACTATTGAAAGGGTAAGTAGTAAATAATTACCGAAGAAAAGTTTATGTAATGGCTCACTTTATTTGGTTTCTATGATCAGGGATGCATACCCTGGAACACCGTTCTGGCTGATACCCTGTATCACAATTGCATATTTACCGCTTAGGTCAGATGTATAAAAATGGAGCTCTTTTTTGCCAGTTTTGTCTGTAAGAATATCCGGTGCCCAATACAATACATTTCGCATATCCGGTAATCGGCTTCGCTGTTGTTCCGGCGAATTATATTCTGGCATATAAAAATCTTTGTGTTTTTGCATGCCTTCATATTCCAACACAAGGGCATTGGGATCCAATGGAAAATTAGCCAGATCACCGTGATAGCTTAGGTAACTTAAAATCCCATGACTCACCAAACCGCCCGTTATATTGGTTTGAGCCAGCACATCCAATTGCTTTATTTTCAACGGATCAAAAGCAATCATTTTATTGGTATTAAACACAGGTACACCGTCCATTAATAATAAAGGTTCTTCCTGCACCACCTGTTGTAATTTTTTATTCCATATACCAAATTGAAAACGATTCCCTCTCAGCTTCACGCGTATTTCATTAACATATTCCCGCATGACTTCTTCCATAGAAGTAAATCTTGTATAGGCATCTAATTGGTAACTATTATCCGGTTTTCCGAAAAAATTAGCTGTATCAGCAGAAAGCTTTATAGGCAGCGTTTTATCATAACTATTTTCTATCTGTGCGGCAAAGCTTCTGTTTAGCAACAGGTTTTTGGTATTAAAGGGAAGTGCAAATGTTTTGACTTTATTACCTGAATACTGATCAGAAAAAGGATCCGTGATACTAATCCGATAAACACTATCTACTTCATAATTGGTTTGCACAATCACTTCATTGGATTCTGTATAGATACCCGGATTAAACGTTATATCCCCTGCAGCATTACTGGTGGCGGTTGCAAACTTATAATGCGTTCCGGGAACGGAGAGATAAGCCATGATCTTATCTGCAGGGGCTCCTGTTTTCTTATTCGTGATTTTTCCGCGAATCAGCGGTCCTTCGGTTTCAGGTAAAAACTCAAAAGGTTTTTGTGTTTCTGTCAGCATATCCTCCCAGCGAAATCTTGACCAGC
Source organism: uncultured Bacteroidota bacterium (assembly GCA_903913355.1). Lineage (GTDB taxonomy): Bacteria > Bacteroidota > Bacteroidia > Chitinophagales > Chitinophagaceae > Sediminibacterium. The sequence continues at coordinate 5,592 of CAIWKU010000165.1, forward strand.
CCTGTGTAAGCATCAGGTTATCTGCAGCCATTGCCCGTTCATTTTCTGTAGCCGGATCGTCTATAAAATAATAGCCCGGTGATTCTATCCTGCCTTTCAGTTCAAAACTGAGTAACAAATAACTCAATATATCGGTTGGCAATTCGGAGGATTGAAGTGAATCCACCAAAAAAACCGACATGGACAAATTTGACGGCACATACTGTGCTAATTCATTTTGGGTATTCAATGAAATCGTCATTTTCTCTCTTGCTCCCACCAGGGTTTTACCCGCAGACAACTGAATGGCTAACTTTTTTTGTGGCTTTTTGAAATATAGTCGCTCGCAAACCGGTTTCCCTTTACTATTGAAAAGAGTAATATGTGAAATGCCATCTGCGAAACTACTTTTGTTGCTGGTAAAAACGGCTACGCCATTCACCATGGTGGCAGACTGCAGGGTTTTATATAACTGACCCGAATGGATAAACAGGCTAAGATTTTCTCCGGGTGTATTGCCCATCGCATGCGCCGTAATAGTGATTTCCTGATCGTTTTTATCAGCAAGGGTTACTAGATATCCCTGGTTCTGTGCCTGGGGTAAGGATCTTTGTACTAAAGAATCTCCGATCTGTATAAAGGCAGTATATCGTTCGCCCGATTGGGGATTTACTGTAAAACGACCCATTCCAAATTTTCCTGATTGAAAACGGGCTACGGTATCTTTTCTTTGATTGAGAATATACCCTTTGCAGGCAACGGAAGATTCGTTTTGGTCAATGGCTTTAAAGGCAATCACAGAATTAACCCCATTCAGGAGAATCCCGCTTTCCGGAAAAAACTGCACATCATACGCTGTACTTTTTACAGAAACAACTGCTTTGCCAGATTCGCGCAAGGTATTGACAATGCTGATGGGTTCTTCATAATACAAAGCCGGGCCGAAATTTTTCATCCATTGTGTATAGCCCCTAAGTATATAATTGCCTGAGAGAACGGTAGACGGTATAGAAAGGGATGCTTCTCCGGTGGCATCACTAACAGCCATTTTGGTTCTTAGAACCGGGTTTTGATTTTTATCGAGTATTTCAATATAAACCACTTTGCTAAGGGTTGACAACGCATGAAAAAAACCATCGGTAACATAGGCTTTCATCCAGATAGTTTCCCCTGCCAGGTAAAAATTTTTATCGGTATGTATAAATACTTTTTCCTGGTAATGATCCGATTGGTATTGTTGAAAAGATGCTATTAATGAATTATTTGGCGGCTCTTGCGAGTATACAGACATATACATCATGATCAGGGAAATGATCAGGATTCTTGTTTTATATGGATATCGTTTCTTTATCTGCATGATTATTATATCTCCTTACCAAAATGAGGGTTTTGCATTGGTGCCACCTTGTGTACGGCAGTCAACACAATATTTTTTTACAATTATCAATGCCGGAATATTATTGCCAGTAAAATACCAGGGTGTATAAGAAGTATCCGGAAACGTGTATAATTGAAAATTATTCGGGTCAGTTGGAATAATCTGGGTGGTACATTCATTATAGGGTTCAAATTTTACCCAATTACCGCCTACCTGTCCATTGGTAATAAAAATTCTTTTTTGCTGAATACTGCATGCAGAAATATAGCCTATTACGGGCTCTCCCGGATTGGTAATACATTGAATATTGCTATTGAGTTGGGAAGGAAGCAGATCAAATAATCCTCCCAGGCTTTGCGAATTATTCTGAACAAGCAGCCAATATTTATAAGCGTCTTCGCTAATCGCATATTGGTTTACCTGTATACTATATCGAATCGTTATTCTTTCATTATTCAGGGGAATAAATGTTACCGGCTGCAAACTGATTACATCCTGGCTTAACCCAAGTGAATTGGCTACGGTGATATTGGTAGCGGGAGCCGTAGTATAACATTGATGCGTTTGACGGGGATCGTTCATAAAATCAGCATCCAGGGGTGTTACAATACCGTTGATCAACACCCAATAAGCCTGTTCGGGTGCATTGTGCTGCCAGGTTTCAGTATAATCCCAGCGATAATAATGTGTGGCATTGGCCGGATCGTGTGTACTCACATTGATGGTTACTCCGTAATTTACCGGGCTTTGTTTCCAGGTAACACTATCAATGGGCGCAGTGGCTTTAGGGGCAACCATAGCAGATTGATAATGATGACCATCTGCAGTAGTAATGGCTACTCCATATTGATCATTCATGGCCAGATTTAATGCAGCGCTGGTATATTTTCCGGTACGATTGGAATCCACCATTGGGTAAGAATTACCAGAACCAGAAATAATTGATATCTGTGCGCCCAATTCCGGAATAAAAGAAACGGTATCTGCCAGGTTTTTACTCCTGCTTAATACGATAGTAGTAATGCCATTGGCACCGGTATTGATTACCCCATCTACCACCAGGTAGCGATTAGCGGAAGTGATTGCTTTTGGTTCATATTTTTTGACACAGGTAACCAATCCCATAATCAGTATGGCCATCCCCAATATCCGTATGATTCTATTTCTTTTCATTCAACTCAGAACTTTAGATTATAAGTGATAAATGGAATGATGGAACCAAAAATCGAAAGCTGGTAGCCTTGTACATGTCCGCCCGTATTGATAAAATACACCGAATACGCGTTTTGTCTGGCAGTCAGGTTATAAATACCCAGTGACCATGAGCTATGTATTTTTTGTTTGATTTTATGATTGCCATCCAGGTTTACAGATACATCTGATCTGAAATAATCAGGAATCCGGTATTGATTTCTGTCTGAGTAATACAGGGAAGTGGCTCCGCTGATATTAAAAGTTGCCAATGGTAAAGTAATCGGTCTGCCGGTGCTATATACCATGTTACCCGATAAACTAATCCGATGTGAAAACTGGTAATTGGCAATCAGGTTTATACTATGTGGTTTATCAAAATCGGCAGGATAATAACTGCCTTTGTTAACCGCTTCGCCAGCAGTGGGATCATCTGTTTTCAGGAAAGTTCTTGAAAAAGTATAACTAAGCCATCCGTTTAATTTTCCTGCGTTTTTCTTTACCAGCAATTCAATACCATAGGCTTTCCCCTTACTATTGAGCACTTCCGTTTCAATATGATGGTTCAGTACCAGGCTTGCGCCACTTTTATAATCGAGGTAGTGGTTGATATTTTTATAGTACACTTCCACAGATGTTTCAATGGTATTATTTTTCAGGTTTTTATAATACCCAACCGAAAACTGATCACCGGTTTGTGGCTGAATATTCGGATCACTCAATTTCCAGATATCGGTGGGTGAAATAGCAGTTGTATTGGAAAGCATATGAATATACTGCTGTAAAGTATTGTAACTGAATTTAACCGAACTGTTATTGGATAGCTCATACTTCATAGATATCCTGATTTCAGGGGCCATATAGGTTTTAATGATTTTTCCATTGGCATATTGAACAGAATCCAAAATCGTATTCACTGTTTTGGGAACACCCGGTTGGTATTGGTTAATGCTATGCGGACCCAGGTAATTGAAGATGGAAAAATGCACCCCTGCATTGATAGAGAATTTATTACTTACCGAATAGGTATCTCCCAGGTAAACTGCCGATTCCAATCCCTGCTCTTTCGGTACCGTATTCGGGGCCACCAGTGATTGATTACCCGTTGGTGTATACGTACCGGGGTGTAATAAATACTGGGTAGTGGTGAGGCCAAAATTCAATGCATGTTTATCATTCAGTTTATAATTGAAATCGGCCCGAAGATTATTCTGGTTGATATCAAAACCCAAAGTATATCCATTAATGGGTACAAACTGACTGGTTACAGAATATTGATAATGATCTACACCGGCAGTGAGTACCCCATAGAATTTATTATTAAAAATATGACGCCATTTTATATTGGCACTTGAATTACCATATTTATACGTGGTGTCATTATTGAAATTAAAATTGTCTCTGCTCAAATACCCGGTTAAATAAAGAAAGTTCTTTGCATTGATGGTATGGGTTACATGCAGATTCAAATCATAAAAAGATGCATCACTTCTATTATAAGCCGCATTGGGCAGGCTATGGAGAATCCAGTCAGAATAGGTAGTTCTGCCTCCAATGATCACTGATGTTTTTCCGTTATTTAAGGGACCTTCTAAAGTAAATTTACTGGTAAGCGGACTGATACCGGCTACCCCTGTCCATGTTTTAGAATTGCCATCTTTCATCTGTACATCTAATACGGAGGATAGTCGACCACCATATTTTTCGGGAATAGCACTTTTATAGAGCTCTATGCTTTTTACGATATCCGGATCAAATGCACTAAAGAAACCGAATAGATGAGAGGGATTATAAATAGTGGCATCATTAAATAAAATCAGGTTCTGGTCGGTAGATCCTCCTCTTACATTAAAGCCCGAACTGGCTTCTCCCACAGAGGTAACACCTGGCAGGGTAAGCACCACTTTTAAAATATCGGCTTCGCCAAAAACAACCGGCACCAGTTTAATGGCTTTGATATTTAATTTGATAACGCCCATCTGCATGCTTTTCACATTGGCGCTTTTTTCGCGATTATAGACGACTACTTCTTTCAGGTTCTCTACAAAATCTGTCAGCTCAATATTCAGCTTGCCATCTGCATGCACGGCCAGTTGCATACGCATATCTTTCTTTCCCATACTGCTGATCCGCAATCCACGCCATCCTTTGGGCAGGGTGAGGGAATAATATCCAAACTGATCTGTATGTGTGTTCAGATAGGGTGTGTCAATGTATAATGTGGCACCTGCAATGGCTTCACCATTTCTTATATCTTTTACATAGCCTGTTATGGTGGCTTTTCCTACATCATGCCCGGTATTTTTTCCTATCTCATATAATTTATTCTCAGTGGACACTTTCAATTTTTCATTGACCGATGCATCATTATCCGTATTCGGATTATTCTGATTTCCATCTTCTCCGAAGCGGTTGGATTCAAACAAACCAGAAGGCAGGTTCGTTTTAAACACTACCAGGTTACTTATATACACCCTGTTATGATTATCTACCAGATAGTGAAACCGTGTTTTATTGAATACGTTTTCCAATAATTGTTTAAGGCTTACCTGTTTTACCGTTAAGCTAATTTCAAAATCTGCCAACTCAGCCGAATCATAATAAAAATGGCATCCATATTTGGCTTCGAGGCTATCGGCAAATTTAGCAAAGGGCGTATTCTCAAAATTCCAGTTATAGCGTTTGGTTTCCTGAGATTCTGCTGATTCAAAGCAGGATAACAGGAACAAGGTTAATATGATGGAATATAAATAACGCATCAGAGTTGGGTAAGTTGATCGTAATAAGCCAGGGTTTTCTGAATCGTATTTTCCGGATCTCTTTTAAAACTCAATTTATTTTTAGAAATGAATTTTTTTAATTCAGAGGTATGGTCTTTAAAAATTTTTACTAATTCATGCTCAGAATTAATTGCATAGAAATTATTGCCCATTTCCACGTAATAATCGTTGTAGCTAATATAGGTTACTGACTGGTCTTCTGCCCTGGAAGAGAATGTAAATTTTTTCTCATAAATACCCCATGCGGCCTCTTTTCCGCTATATAATTTTTCTGCATAGAGTTTGTTTGTATGCATTGCCTGTGCGGCTTTCTCGCTTATCTTATTGAATTCATGATGATCGATAATAAAATAATCTACTTTTTCATTCAGCAGTTGAAATGAAACATTGGAAACAGGATTTGTAAGCACCAGCACATTATCCGGTATCTGAAAATGCATCAACACACTATCATATTTCTGACCATCATAGCCAACGGTTGAAAGCAA
>CAIWKU010000166.1 GCA_903913355.1 uncultured Bacteroidota bacterium
ATTTTCTTTAAAAAACGAACCATTTCATCGGCACTATTGGCAATATAAACGCTTAAAAAATTATCTCCATACTCCAATCCATGCCCGATACCAGCACCTAATGCATATATATTTTTTAATACTGCTGCATATTGTACACCATATACATCGGTATTGATGACCGTATTTACGTACTCGGTTTTAAAAAGAGAAGCGATACTGGTTACTGTTGCTACATCCGATCCGGAGAAACTCAGGTAGGATAATTTTTCAGATGCCACTTCTTCAGCATGGCAGGGGCCGAGTACTGCAAAATAGTCTGACAAAGGAACTGCAAATTGTTCCAGCAAATATTGGTTGAGTAAAAGGTTTACTGAAGGAAGAATCCCTTTTACTGCGGAAATGATCTTTTTTCCCTGTAAAGCTCCTTTTGGTAACAGATCCAATGCTTCAATTACATAAGCTGATGGAACAGCAATCACAATTGCGTCTGATTCGGATACTACTGAAGCGATATTGTCGCTTAACCGCAACTTTGTCTGATCAAAATAAACTGAACTCAGGTAATGAGGATTATGCTTTCTTTTTTCAATATATCCGATAGTAGTAGTGTTACGAATCCACCAATGAATGGTATTGCCGTTGTCAGTAAGAATTTTAGCCAATGCTGTGGCCCAACTGCCGCTTCCGATAATTCCAATCTGCATAGCTTTCGTTTGATAATTTATACAAACATACGAATAGGCTTGTGTAAAAAACAGGCGGCAGGTATAAAACCTGCCGCCTGCATTATGAATCTAGGATTGTATTAATCTTTCTTTTTCTCATCAAACAACTTGTCCTTTGCTACAACCTGAACCAGGGTTCCGTCTTTCAGTGTTTTACTTACCACTGAATAGGGACCTGTAATTACTTCATCACCTGGTTTCAAACCTTCCAGTATTTCAATATAGTTAAGATCCTGAATAGCGGTTTTCACTTTTAGTTTCTTAACGGTATTGTCTTTTTGCAAAATAAAGACTACTTCATCAATATCATCATCTGCACTGGTTGATTTAGCGGTTGATTGCTGATCTTTTGGCTTATCACCTGTTTTATCGGATGGCGCTTTATCACTTTTCTTATCTCTTGTAGTTACAGCGTTCAGAGGTACAGACAGTACATTCAATTTGGTTTTGGTCTGAATATCTGCACTGGCACTCATACCCGGACGGAAAGGGAAACCATGGGTGCTCACAGTCAGGTCACGATAAGATTGTGGCAACAAACGGATATGCACTTTATAATTCGTCACTTCCGTACTGGTAGTTGTACCGGTAGCCGTGGTATTGGGATTGGCAATTTTATAAACCAATCCTTTGAATTTACGGTTGGTATATGCATCCACTTCCACAACAGCTGTATCACCCAGTTTCACTTTTGGAATATCATTTTCACCTACATCCACCTGCACTTCAATGCTGCTCATATCTGCCACACGCATCATTTCGGTACCCACATTGAAACTATTACCTGCTACTCTTTCTCCTTTTTTCACATTCATTAAACTGATGATACCATCCATAGGCGAAGTAATCACAGTTCTGGAAAGATCTTTATCCGCTTTGGCCAATTGAGCCTGAGCATTTTGAATAGAAGCTTCCCCACTTTTTAAACCTTCTTTTGCCGCATTATAATTAGCCAATGCCGTCAGGTAATTCTGCTCAGATTGCTCTAATTCTGAAAGCGAAATTACTTTTCCAGCTAATAATTTCTTTTGTCTTTCATAAATCACTTTCATATTATCCATTTGTGCTTTTAACCCTTCCAGGCTGGCAACCGAATTGGACAACTGTGCCTTGCTCTGGGTAACACCGGCAGCTACCTGATCACGCTGTGTTAAATAGATATCCGCATAAATTCTGGCAAGTACCTGACCACGTTTTACGCTATCCCCTTCGTTCACATTCAGCTCAACGATCTCACCACTGATATCGGGACTTACTTTCACTTCTACCTCGGGGTATACTTTACCACTGGCGTTTACCGTTTCAGTAATGGTTCTTTGTGCTGCTTTTTCAGAAGAAACTTTGATACCTTCTTCTTTACCGATAACACCGGATTTTTTCAGTCCTACCAGCACCGCAACCACCACTACCAGTAAAATAATAATCCATAGCAATTTCTTGTTCATAATTCAGTTTTTCCGGTTTGTTTGCAGGTTTTCATTTGTCTCTCTGCGTCAAAAAATTTATAATTTTATTCCGTTGCCTTTATAAAACTCCAGCAGTTTCATTTTAAATATATAATCATACTGGTTGGCTATCTGCTGCAATTTTGCTTTTAATAAATTGTTCTGATTGGTAATCAGGTCCAAAGAGCTGAGCATATTGATATCAAACCTTTTCACCGCAAAATCGTAGGCTTTCTGCGCATTAATCACTGATTTAATACCCGCGTTATATTTTTGCAGGGCAGTTACGGCATTCGTATAAGCTGTGTATATATCCTGTTTCAATTTTGTGTCGCTCGCCTGCTTTTGCAAAGTAGCGGCCCGGTAATTTAATCTTGCCTGTTGTGTGGATACCCTTGCCTGATGATTAGCATAAATTGGTATACTTAGACTAATACCAACGTTTTGGCCAAAGTTGTTATTCAACTGATCGCCCCATCCGTTCCATATTTCACCGAATGTGCGGGTTGATTGTGTTAATTTATAAGTAGGATTTTGAACATAATAGGAATTACTACCAATAGCCACAATAGGTTCTGTGCCGGTTACCGGGGCATATCCTGTAAAACTTCCGCCACTTACATATTTAAAGGAATTGGAAAAGTTGGTAGAAAGGTTGCCACCCAGGGATAGTGTTGGGTAATACTGAGCCTGTGCAACCATTATATTTTTTTCTGCTGCCTTGATCCTTAATGAATCAGATTTTTGCTGAGGCTGGTAATGCATGGCCAATTGGTATACAATTTCAGGTTGGAGTTCTGAAAAAGGCTCAATGGGTATTCTATCAATCGGCGGTATTTGAATAGAAAAAGGTTTTGAAGGATCCAGGTTCAGCAAAGCCTGCATATTTAAAAGGTTTTGCTGATCAGTTGCTACAGCTGTATAATAATTACTACTGTCAGAAGCCAGTTGAGCTTCAATTTCAGCCATACTGAGTTCAGGCAAAACCCCTGCGTCTACTCTTTTCCGGGTAATATCATACTGTGCAAGACTTTGGCCTATCTGAACCTTAGTTATATTAACCTGTTCTTTAGAAGCCAGAATCTGAAGGTAATAAGTAGCTACTGTAAAAGAGATATCATTAATTGATTTTGCTACGTCCGATAATGCCGCTTTGGCACTGAATACTGCAGCCTGCTCTGTATATTTTAGCCTGCCGGCATTGTATAACTGAATCCCTGCATTGATTCCAAAGTTTTGGTACAGGAACTGGGTAGTTGCAAACACGTTGGTAGTGGGATCGATTGATCGTCCAAACCTTACTCCATTGGATGCACTTCCGGAAACACTGGGATTTAAATTATACCGGGCCTGATCTGCCTGTAAAGCAGCTAATCTTGCCTGAACATCTGCCTGTTTAATAGAGATATTATTCTGAATGGCATAATCAATACATTGACGCAAATCCCATACATCCTGGGTACTCTGGGCGTATGACTGTATTAGCATCATACAGCATAAAAAAGTAAGAAATCGCTTCATAGACAACAAAAGTATAGGATTCGGCCTGAGTTTGTTAAAAAGATAGACAGACGGAAACTAATCCCATTAAACGAGTGATAAATGTTATGAAAGGTTATTAATGGTGGTAAATGCCCTGTCTAGGTCCTGAATCAGGTAGCCGGGTTCTTCCAAACCAACGTATAATCGAAGAGAGCGATGCTCGGGATTAGACGGATCAAATGCTTCAGGCTTTATGCCGGCACATTTTGGCAGAATCAGGGATTCGTGACCACCCCAACTGACTGCCATCAGTATATGTTCTAAAGATTCGCAGAAGGTTTCGATGGTTTGGGAGGAATTCGCTTTAATGATAAAATTAATCAGTCCGCCAGCTCCCTTCATCTGTTTTTTAGCCAATTCATATTGAGGGAAATCGGGGTCAAGGGGATAATTGACCTTTTCGACCCTCGGATGCCCTTTTAAAAAACTAATGACTTCATGGGCGGTTCGGTTTACTCTTTCGAGCCGGGTTGGCAAAGTTCTCAGTCCCCTGATTAATAGCCAGGCATTAAACGGCTGAATTCCCGAACCAATTGTATTGTATTCGCTGTTAAATATTCTTTCAATCATTTTCCCTGAGCCACTTAATACCCCTGCTATGGTATCGCTATGTCCGCCAATATATTTAGTGGCAGATTGCAAGACCAGATCGATACCCAGTAAGATGGGTTGTTGGTATAAGGGTGAACAGTGGCTGTTATCGCAAACAGTAATAATACCTCCCTCTTTGGCAATTTTTGCTATGGCAGATAAATCCTGCAGGTCAAAAAACCAGCTATTGGGAGATTCCAGATAGATTAAGCTGGTTTCGGGTCTGATTGCTTTTGAGAAATTCTCTGTAACCGTGCCGTTTACATAACTAACCGAAACCCCAAACCTGGGTAGTATCACATCAAACATTTTTCTGGCCCATGTATATGGGTTGCTGACACTTACAATATGATCACCCGATTGTACATTGGCTAAAACTGCGGCAAAAATGGCTGCCGCTCCGCTATTAAATACCAGACAATCCTCAGCACCATCTAAAGCCGCCAATTTTTTTCGAAGTATTTCAACGGTTGGGTTTAGTCCCCGGCTATACAACCAGTCAGCATATTCATCTTCAAAAGATTTACGCAGATCAGCTACTTTTTTAAAAGCAAAATTGCTGGTCTGTATAATAGGTGGCGCAACTGCGCGAAAATATTCATCACGGTCTTCAGCCAGTTCATTAATGATATACGAAAGGTCCATACTATACTTTCTCCTCTATTTCTGTTGTTTTTTTTGAGTTAACTCCTTTTACTAAAAAATATAAAATCATAAAACCAGCCAATACCCCCACCCCCACCAACGCAGTAACGGGTGTTTGAATAGCTATGCTGGCTCCTACAAATACATAAGCGGCCATAAAGATCAAAGGCAACAGTGGGTATAATTTCATTTTATAAATACCGGTATTGTCCAGGTGCTTTGTTTTTTTGCGAAATACAAAAATGGTTGCACTCGATGCCACCATTCCAAAACAATCCAGGAAGATGGTAAAATTGAGTATCTTTTCAAAAGTCTGGGCAAAAAAGAGGATCACGATACACATAGCTGCGAAAACAGTCAGGGAAACAGTAAGTACTTCATTACGCGGGTTTTGCTTTGAAAATACTTTTGGTAATACTCCCTCGCCGCTCATTGCATACATTACCCTTGGGTTACTCAGTAACAAAGCATTTACATACGCCAGTACACCAAAAAATAAAAAGAAAGAAAACAGATCTGCGCCATTCTTCCCGAAAGTTTTATTCATAACCACGTAGGCAATTTCATGTTCATCTTTCATATTGTTAAATCCAACAATACTGTAATAGCTGAAGTTAACCAGCAGGTATAATCCTATGATAAGTGCAATTCCGATAAAAATTCCTCTGGGAATATTTTTGGCTGGCTTATCAACTTCGTTTCCAAAGTTGATGGTTTGCTGGTATCCACCATAGGTAAATGAAACAGCAATCAGGCTCACACCCAGACTCTGTATCCAACTCATAGAAGGAACAACGGCAGGGGCCGGTGCTACTGCTACTGTCTGTGCAATTTCGTGATGCGGAAAAAATAGTGCAACTACCAATAACAGGATCATACTAATCTTTATCAGCATTAATACATTCTGCGCTTTGGCGCTCATACGCAATCCTCTTAGATTAATGGCATAAAAGATAAGAATAGCAGCACAACTAATCAGGGCTTTATCAATATCTGTCCAGGCAATTTGAGGAAACAGTTTTGTAACATATCCACTGCCAATTAATGCAACGCCACTTAAACTGGCCGCATTGCTGATCAGGATAATACAATTGATGGCGAATGCAATACTGGGGTGATAGGCATAAGAAAATACTTTATAATATCCGCCTGTAATCGGATAACGGCTTCCGATTTCGGCATACGTAAGTGCCCCACATAAAGCAAAAAATCCGCCTAGTATCCATGCCGTAAAATAAACAGATGGTTCAATTGCATATTTCGCACTGGTAGCGGCTGATCGAAAAATACCCATACCGATTACCAGCCCTACCACGATCATTGTAAAACTGAAAAGATTGATTTTTTGTTTTGATTGCATAGTAATAGTGTGGGTTTAAATGTAGGAAACTTAATTCAATTTACAGAAGCACAAATCTCTTAATCGGTAGCTAAATATTTTCTAATCGTAATATTGAACCCAACCCACAATCTCATATCTTCGCTTTGTGTACGGTTCCCGCTTACGCGGGATTAAAAGGGAAGTCCGGTGTAATTCCGGCGCTATCCCCGTAGCTGTAAGCTCCTGGTTCATTTTTGAATCATAACTGTTGAAACTTCATACCACTGTTCCGGCAATTTAGGGATGGGAAGGTGTTCAGCAGGGAGCGAGCCAGAAGACCTGCCGCATGCAAATCAATTATTCACGGCTTTCGGGTGAAAAGCATGGAATCTAATTTGTTGCTGTAGCAGCATCTTATATTTCTCCGTTTTTTTATTTTCCTGAAAGCTCATTGTTCCATTCAAAAAAAAACAAACAATGAGCAAAACAGTAACGCTCCTCACAACCCTGCTTACAGGCAGTGCCCTGTTTGCGCAAAAAGACACGGTAACCACCAAAACATTAGATGAAATTGTGGTTACTGCCAACAAACAGGAACAAAAACAGAGTTCCACCGGAAAAGTAATTACCGTTATTACAAAAGACCAAATTGACAAAAGCAGCGGCAAAACGGTATCGCAACTGCTGAATGACCAGGCCGGTATTACCATTAATGGATCACTTAATAATCCAGGTAGTGTGCAAACCATTTTTATGCGCGGAGCGGCGGCCGGACGTACGCTGGTTTTACTGGATGGAATTCCGGTAAATGATCCTTCACAAATCAATAACGATTTTGACCTGAACCTGCTTTCCATCAATGATGTTGAAAGAATAGAAATCTGTAAAGGGGCTCAGTCTACTTTATATGGAAGTGATGCCATTGGCGGTGTGATCAATATTATTACCACAAAAAAAGACATAGCTAACGCATTTAATCTGAAAGCAGGTGTCTCCGGTGGCAGCCTCGGAACATATAAAGCCAATCTACAGGTATATGGCAAAGCTGGCAGATTTACCTACACTACCCGATATGCAAAACTAAAAACCGATGGCTTCTCGGCGGCGTATGACAGTACTGGTAAAATGAACTATGATAAAGATGGCTATGATGGAAATACTGCCAACGCTTCCGTTCTTTTCGATGCAGGAAATGGATTGCAAGTAAAAGGTTTTACGCAATACAGCCAGTATAAGGCAGATGTTGATGCCGGGGCTTTTACCGACAAACTGAATTATTCTATTCATAACCGGAATTTTACAACAGGTACCGGTTTTATTGTTAAGAAGAAATCATTTACGATTACCAGCAATTATCAGTATAGTAAAATGCATCGAAATTATAATGATAATGCTTCGATACCAGGTGCCACGGCTTATTCAATGAATGATTATGATGCCATTACTCATTTTGCAGAAGTATACACTTCCATTACACTGGGGGGAGGTTTTCGTTTATTGAGTGGTGCTGATTACCGCTATGGATCAATGAATAACCAGTACCGCTCTTTAAGTGTATATGGTCCATATAATAGCCAGTTCAGGGATACTTCCATGAATCAAAGATCTGTGTATAGTTCATTAATGTATATCAGCAATTTCTTTTCCGTTGAGTTGGGTGGAAGAATGAATCATCATTCGCGTTATGGGGACAATACTACTTTTACGTTTAATCCGTCTATCCGAATGAATGATCATTACCGGTTATTCGGTAGTATAGCTTCTGCATACAAAGCCCCTTCTTTATACGAGCTATATTCCAGCAGTGGCAATCTGAATCTCCAGCCAGAAAAAGCCACTAATTACGAAACAGGTATACAATCTATCTATCGCAATATCAGTAACCGATTGGTTTTCTTTTATCGAAATACCCATAATGGGATTGATTATAATTCGATCAACTATCAGTATTTCAATTATGTGAATCAGCAGACAAGGGGAATAGAGTATGAAGCAAGGATACAACCCACTACCCGCCTGACCATCACTGGTAATTATACATTTATTGCCTCTCAGGAAACCACGGAAAACCGCGTGAATTTTAAAGACACGACGTATGGCTATTCTTTACGAAGGCCAAAGCATAGTATGAATATCATAACCAGTTATCAGTTTGATAACCCGTTATTCATAAGTGTTAGTGGAAAATATGTCAGCAGCCGCTATGATGTAGGGCCGTATAAAAAGCCTGACCTGTTATTATCCAGCTATTTTTTATTGGGTGCTTATGCAGAATATAAAACAGGAAAGCATTGGAAACTCTATTTGGATGCTCAAAATCTACTTAACCGTAAATTTTTTGATGTAAGCGGATACAATAGCATTCCCTCTTTGTTTACTGCGGGGATCAGTTGTAACTGGTAGTGCCTGATACGCAAAGGCATGGATCTTGGATTAGCCAATATCCTATGCCTTTGCATATATTTTATCATTGCCAATTCAAAATAAATCGGGTATTTCGCAGTATGGATATCTATCTTATCAGGCATACTGCTCCACTGGTAGACAAGGGTATTTGCTATGGGCAAACGGATCTTGATGTAACAGATAGTTTCGAGGCAGAACTTGAACAAATCAAACCGCATATTCCGGGTGATATTCAAAAAGTATATAGTAGCCCATTACAGAGATGCCGGAAACTGGCAATAGCGCTTTTCCCAAACCAACCCATTTCTACGCATAATGACCTGATGGAATTGAATTGCGGTGCCTGGGAAATGCAGGTTTGGAACGAGATACCTAAACCTGAAATTCAACCCTGGCTGGATGATTTTATTCGGGTAATCGTACCGGGAGGAGAAAGTTACCAACAACTGCATAATCGGGTGATCAGGCAGTTTCAAAATATTTGCGAGAATAAGGAAAACGCTGTTATTGTAGCCCATGGCGGGGTATTAAGAAGTATTCTTTCTTATATTACCCAAACTCCTTTAAAAGAGTCCTTTGATACATTTACATTTCATTATGGCTGTGTGGTCAAATTACGTGTAGAGAATAACAGATTCAGCCATGAAATATTGCATAATATTTCTCTTCAGGGAAAAGAATGGCATAGGCCTTCTGTTACTTAATAGACGTTTTTTTTAGGTTTCTGCAATATTCAATCCAGGATTTCCCGAATTCGTTTTGAAAAAAGTTAAGGAAGAGTAACTTTATTAAAAATCAGGATATGGAATATCATTTTGATGAATTACTTACTGTAACATTTACCTTGTTTGCGGTAATAGATATTGTGGGATCCGTTCCTCTACTGATTTCTTTAAAAGATAAGATGGGTGGAATCCGATCCTTGCAGGCAACCCTTGTATCAGGTGCATTGATGATCCTTTTCCTGTACGCAGGTAAACCATTTTTGAAAATACTGGGACTGGATATACATTCTTTTGCAGTTGGGGGCTCTGTGGTTATCTTTTTATTAGGGCTGGAGATGGTATTGGGACATGAAATATTTAAAGGTGATAAAGATGCCCAATCTGGAACAGTAGTACCTATCGCTTTTCCTATTATTGCCGGTAGTGGAACCCTTACCACCATAATGTCGCTGAAAGCAAATTTTGAAGAAACCTATATTCTGACTGGTATCCTTGTAAACCTGGTTGTGGTGTATATTGTTTTAAAATCGCTGAAGCTGATTGAAAGAATATTGGGGCCGGCTGGATTGTTAGCAGTAAGGAAATTCTTTGGAGTAATCCTGCTTGCGATCGCTGTTAAATTATTCAGTAGTAATATCGGAAAGTTTGGCAAATAAGTGTTTGCGAACTAACGATGCGTAAAACCTGACATTCTTTTCCTCCGGAAAAAAGGAATATAATGAAATCGGAACTCATACATAAAATGGTAACAACAGTAAGCCAGTTCTTAAAATGGATTCGCGTTCATTTAGAATTCGTATTCTGGGTATCTGC
>CAIWKU010000167.1 GCA_903913355.1 uncultured Bacteroidota bacterium
TGTGGCTGTGCTGGTGCGTAAACATAATAATGCAAATATTATTTGTATTCCTGCGCGTTTTGTGGCCCTGGCACTGGCTGAACAAATGATAGAAATATTTATGACAACTGATTTTGAAGGTGGCCGTCATGCAACCCGCGTAAATAAAATCCCCTGCGCTTAATTTAAACAACCAAACAACACGATGAAAAAAGTACTACTTATTTGCCTGTTATTTGCCGGGACTGCGGCAATGGCACAAAAAGATGATGCGGCCAAATACGCTGCCCTCATTACCCAAAAAGCTTTAAAAGAAAAATTAACCATTGTGGCAAGTGCCGAAATGGAAGGCCGCGAAACAGCAATGCCCGGACAGAAAAAAGCAGCGGCTTATATAGAATCCGAGTTTAAAAAATTCGGACTAAAACCGGGCAATGGTGATAGTTACCAGCAAGTATACCCGGTTTACAGAGATTCCATTTCTGATAAACAATTAGTTGTAAATGGGCAAAAATTTACTTGGGATAAAGACTATTCATTCATATTGCAGTTAACTACTAACAATAATTTTACCTTCAATAATATTGTATTTGCCGGATATGGTATCGTAGATTCTGCCAGTAAAACAAACGACTATGCAGGATTAGATGTAAAAGGAAAAATCGTTTTGGTATTAGATGGCGGAATGCCAGCTCCAAATCCCAACGTCCGTGTTAGACGAGGTGTAAATCCTACGGCGGTTAAGGTTAATGCTGCAAAAGCGAACGGTGCAGTTGGCATATTAATCGTTTCACAGACTTTTCCAAAAAAAACTATGCTTAAGGGAGGTTTATATGTTAAACTACCATCAACTTTTGTTGTAGCAACCGTTTCAGATGAAGTTGCTTCAGCTTTATTGGGCAAATCTCCGAAAGTTGCTTTTGCTCAATTGAAAGAAATTCCTAAGGGTAATTATACTGCCCAGTTAAATCTTGTGGCAGGAATAACAACCGAGCATCTGGAAAGTAGTAATGTAATTGGGATATTGCCAGGAACCGATAAAAAAGACGAATATGTTTTCATGACAGGCCACTACGACCATTTGGGTAAAAATGCAACTGGTATATTTTATGGTGCTGATGATGATGGTTCAGGTACTGTAACGGTTCTGCAAATGGCAGAAGCATTCAGCGCAGCAGCTAAAAAAGGGAAAAAGCCAAGAAGAACCATTGTTTTCATGACCGTAAGTGGCGAAGAAAAAGGATTATGGGGCTCAGAATATTATGCAGACCATCCCATTTACCCGATAGAAAAAACATCTGTTGACTTAAATACGGATATGATTGGGAGAGTAGATACCGAGCGTAAAACAGAAGACAGTCTAAATTATATCTATGTTATCGGGCACGATAAATTAAGTTCTGATTTGCCAATCATTAATGAAGGTGTAAATAATAAATATACCCACCTGGTACTGGACTATAAATTCGATGATCCTGAAGACAAGAATAGCATCTATTACCGGAGCGACCATTATAATTTCGCCAAAAAAGGTATTCCTATTTTATTTTTCTACGATGGAATGCTTTTAGCTGATTATCATAAGCAAACAGACACTGTTGACAAAATCAACTTTGAACTGATGGAAAAAAGAGCCCGTATGATTTTCCATACAGGATGGGTAATGGCTAACAGAGATGATATGCTGAAAAGAGATACACCTTTGAATATGCCTGCTACCAGATAAGCTGGTAAGTTTGAACGAAAAATGCCGCATCAGATTAACCTGGATGCGGCATTTTTGTATTAAGCTATTTACTCATTATTATAGCCACAGATTCAATGATTATCACGGATTACCAGCCTAAAATATAGGCGAAGATCAGGGGTACTACAATGGTGGCATCGCTCTCTACGATAAATTTAGGAGTATGGATATCTAGTTTCCCCCAGGTGATTTTTTCATTGGGAACAGCACCGGAATAAGATCCATAAGAAGTAGTGGAATCGCTCACCTGGCAAAAATATCCCCAGAATGGTACATCATGCCATTCCAAATCCTGGTACATCATTGGTACCACACATATCGGAAAATCTCCTGCAATACCACCTCCAATCTGGAAGAAACCAACTCCTTTGCCGCCACTATTCTGTCTGTACCAATCGGCCAGCCATACCATGTATTCAATACCAGTTTTCATGGTAACCGCTTTCAATTCCCCTTTAATTACATAAGAAGCAAAAATATTTCCCATGGTACTATCTTCCCAGCCCGGTACCACAATCGGGATATTTTTCTGCGCGGCAGCCAACATCCAGCTGTCTTTAGGGTCGATTTCATAATACTGTTCCAAAACGCCGCTCAGCAACATTTTATACATGTATTCATGCGGAAAATAACGCTCCCCGGCAGCTTCTGCATCAGCCCAAAGTTTATGGATATGCTTTTGAAGTCTTCTGAAAGCCTCTTCTTCCGGTATACAGGTATCCGTAACCCGGTTATAATGATTTTCGAGCAGGTCCCATTCTTCCTGTGGACTCAGGTCGCGGTAATTAGGTACCCGCTTATAATGGCTATGCGCCACCAGGTTCATAATATCTTCTTCGAGGTTGGCACCCGTACAACTGATAATGGCTACTTTATCCTGTCGAATCATTTCTGCCAGACTGATTCCCAGCTCTGCTGTGCTCATAGCACCTGCTAGACTTACCAGCATTTTGCCTCCGTCCAGCAAATGGGTTTCATATCCTTTAGCCGCATCTACCAGTGCTGCAGCATTAAAATGGCGATATTGGTGTTGAATAAACTGCGAAATAGGTCCTTTACTCATGGTATTTGTTTTGAGGGGCAAAAGTAATTTTTTTGGGCGGTTTTTGATAAGAAGCTTTTTCTGCTAATCCTAATTGCTAAAAGCCTACCGATAAATAGTTCGCAAGCCGGTTTCCGGTTTATGGAATCTTTATACAATCCTGGTTTTCAAGAAGAAGTGTTTCCCAATCGTTATTTACAGATTTCCCCAAACATGCTATCAAACAGAAAAGCCCCACGTAAGCAGGGCTCTTCTGTTTGCAAGGTACCCAGTACCCTGCTCATTATTTTCTAACGCCATAGGGCGTTACTTCACCATATACTGAGATACCCAGGATCTGTTTTCTATTTCCGTTTTCAAGTGATACATAATATTTTTTCCCATTTTCCTCGTTGAACTCAATACTGTCAGTTATTGTATAGTCTGCATAGTTTTTACGAATTTTCTGAACTGCTTTTGCCGGCAATTTTTTAAAATCTATTTTACGGCTGTACCCTAATAATTCGCCGTTCTGGTTATAAAATGCCTCGAGGGTTTCTTCATTTAGTTGAAAGGTAGCTTTTGTAAATTCGGGTCCTAAAGTCCAGTGTACATTTTCAGCTTCTGCAAACTGCACTTCGAAATTCGTTTTTACTTTATAGCTTATTTTACTTGCATCTGCAGCAAAAGCGCTGCTTCCTATTGCGGCAATCATGAGTGCGGCGATAAATAATTTTTTCATAGGTTTTGTTTTTAAATGGTTGGTTTTCTGATTTGATTTTTTGATATCTCAAATATAGAATCATACCCAAACTGCCGATTTGAATTATGATGGGGCTACAAAAAAACCGGCATTACTGTTATGAGCGGTTGAAGGAGCAAGGTTAGGAATTGTTAATAGGTTTAGTAAACCCTTGCTGATAAAGGGTTTTGGTCGATTTCTTAACAAAATCACAAATGCCGTTATGATTGGGTTAATTTGGAAAAGTGGCATTAACAGATTTATTTATAGTCCTTGTTATAAAAAATAAGTTTGGGAAATAAATAAGTATTTAGATATTTGCCTAAATATCAAATTATTATTACTTGTGAACGCTTTATTCAAAGCCCTTAATGACCCTACCCGCAGAGAGATTCTGGAGATACTGAAAGAAGGTGATCTTACCGCAGGAGAAATTGCAGACAGGTTTGATATATCCAAGCCCAGTATCTCGCACCATCTTGACCTGCTAAAGCAGGCAGAATTAGTGGTAGCCATAAAAGAAGGCCAGTATATTACGTACTCAATCAATACAACCGTAATGGATGAAGTGCTAACCTGGCTTATGCAGTTTTCACCAAAAAAGAAAAAATCATGAAAAAGAAACTAACCGCTGCTGATGTATTGGCCTGCCTGGTAATGCTAATTCCGCTTATATATCTGGGCTCTATTTATTCGTCGTTGCCCGCATCTATCCCTACACATTTCAATTTTCACGGGCCTGATCAATATTCAGAAAAAGCGGAGAGTTGGATATTTGTAGGTATTTTGACGGGTTCTTCCTTTTTCATGTACCTGCTACTTAAAAACCTTCCTTCCATAGACCCGAAAAGAACGGCCGCTTCCTCATCCCAATTACTGTCAAAACTATCTTTTATACTGGTAATATTTTTTGTTGTTCTTCAGCTACTTATTATTAATGCCATGAGAGGAAACCTGTTTAGCGTAGAAAAATTGTTACTTCCAACGATTTCTATATTCTTTAGCCTGATGGGCAACCTGATGATCAATATGAAGCCAAATTATTTTGTGGGCATCCGGGTCCCATGGACTTTGGAAAATGAAGAGAATTGGAGAAAAACCCATAGGCTGGGAGGCAAATTATGGTTTGCAGGTGGACTCATTGCCGCTGTCTTCACTATTATACTTCCTTACCAATATGCAGCTGCTGCCTTCATGGTAATTATTGGAATAATGGTAATCATACCGATTGGGTATTCCTACCTGTATTTTAAAAAACACCAACAAGATTAATTTTATGAAAAAAGTACTTACACTATGTTTAATGCTACTTTCCGGTATTGCTGTATTTGCAGCTGATATAATAGGTAATTGGCAGGGGTTGATTCCTGTGGGAGATAAAAAACTGAGACTTGTTTTCCATATTAACAAATCGGCAAATGGATTTTCCAGCACTTTTGATAGCCCGGACCAAAATGCATTCGGCATCAACTGTAATAATACTTCCTTTACCAATGACAGCTTGTTAATTACCATTGAAGCCATTAAAGGGGGTTTTAAAGGCAAATGGAACGGAGCTGATGAAATAAAAGGCGTCTTTTTTCAGGGAGCAGGCAATATAGATATGACCCTTTTCCGCATAACAGCCAATGAAAGCCCCAAACAGCCAACAGTACCAAATCGTCCGCAAACACCGAAACCCCCGTTTCAATACGATCAGGAAGAAGTAGAATATGATAATGCAGACAAAACGGTTCACTATGGAGCAACACTTACAAAACCCAGAAACCTAAAAAGTTTCCCAACGGTGATCATTATTTCCGGGAGTGGCTCTCAGGATAGAGACGGAACTTTGTTTGGTCACAAATTATATGCAGTGCTTGCTGATTACCTGACCAATCAGGGAATCGGTGTGTTGCGGGTAGATGACAGAGGAATGGGTAAAAGTAGTTTGGGTGGCGATCCTAAATTACTTACTAGTGCAGACTTTTCAAAAGACGTAGAAACCAGTTTTAATTATCTTCTTTCAAGAGCTGATCTGGACAAAAAGAAAATAGGATTGATTGGCCATAGTGAGGGCGGGATTATAGCGCCTATGGTGGCTGCCAGAAGAAAAGATATTGCATTCATTATTTTATGGGCAGGGCCTGTAGAGGGTGGATTACAAACCAATGTTGAACAAAACGAACATTCCTTGCTAAACGCCGGCGTCGATTCTTTATCGGCAAAAGAGTTTTCAAAATTACATTCAAGCATTTTATCTCATTTTGCTGATACAAAAAAAGAGGATTTAGATACCATGGTATCTCTCCAGTTTGCCTCTTGGAAAAAAGGGCTTTCAAAAGAAACAGTTGCAGCTCTTTATGTAAAAGAAAGCAGTGTAGTTGGTCGTGAAATACATACGCTTTATCATTCTCTATATGATCTTGCCTGGATGCGTTTTTTTATTACCTATAATCCTTCTCAGGATCTTGCAAAAGTAACCTGCCCGGTGTTGGCAATAAATGGAACGAAAGACACACAAGTTGATGCAAAAAAGAATCTTTCCATAATCAAGTCTGTTCTTAGTCGAAGTGGAAATAAACATTTCCAGGTAACTCCATTAGCTTCTCTTAACCACTTGTTTCAAACAGCCAAAACAGGAGAACTGGCGGAATATGCTACAATAGAGGAAACCATTTCCCCACTTGCTTTAAGCCTGATTGCAGGTTGGATAAAAGATGAAATAAAATAGCCTGGTTTCGTTTATGACTTAGTTTACTAATTTTTGCGAATCAGCAAATACACAACTGAA
>CAIWKU010000168.1 GCA_903913355.1 uncultured Bacteroidota bacterium
CTCGCATACCATTCTGAACGGCCTTTTTGCTGTGCAATCAGGTGTTCGGTGTTTTGTTTCCAGTGTTTGATGGCTTCGAGACTATCCCAATAGGATACGGTAATGCCAAGAGATTCCCGGGCAGATTCATGTCCAAGGTATCCGGGTTGTTCTTTGGCGAGTTCCACCATTCTTTCTGCCATTTCATTATATCGTTGTTTACTGCTGTTCTCTCTGAGGTAAAGATTACTGCGTAATAAGGCGGATCGGGTGTTTGAGAAATCATGAATTGTTGCATTTATGATTGATGAGTTCAATTACCGTGCATTTTTTTAACAGGAATCATATTACTCTTCAGCTTCTTTCAAAAACTGTTCATGCAATTTTAAAACCTGCGGTATCAGCAGTTGCTGATCATCATTGATGATCACAAAATCACATAAACGCATTTTGATTTCTTCCTGTATCTGTCTCTGCATTCTGGCGAGTACTTCTTCGCGGGTACTCCCGTCTCTTTGCATCACACGATGTATTCTTAGATGCTTAGGCGCATATACGCCAATCATATAATCAATACCTATCACAGAACCGGCTTCGAAAAAAAGCGCGGCTTCTTTTACAACATAAGGAGCATTTTGTTTTTTTGCCCAATTTTCGGCTTCAGCAATCGCATGGGGATGTACCAATGAATTCAATACCTCTAATTGAAATGCATCTTTAAAAACGATGGCTGCCAGTGATTTTCTGTCAAGATGAATATTATCAGGATATACCGATTGTCCGAATTTTTCAATGATTGCATTTCTCAACTCCGGATTTTTTTCCATAATCTTTCTTGCCTCCGCGTCGGCATCAAAAACAGGAATGCCCAATACCTGGAAAATGCCGGAAACAGTTGTTTTCCCACTTCCGATTCCTCCTGTTATGCCGATTCTGAGTGACAAGTTATCCGGGATTTAAGATTATTACGGGAAGGTATCATTTTTTCGGAACCCGGGCAATGGGATAATGGGTAATCGGTTGGTATATACAAAACAAGAGCACAGAAGGGGTTCTGTGCTCTTGTACTGATCCAAAGAATGGAGTTTATTTTTTATCGGTAGTCACCGCTTTGTTAATAGCCGCTGACCATTCCATACTAATTGATGATTTCTCAATTTTGAGATAACTACCCGGACTCACTTCCAATTGAATGGTAGAATCTTCATTGATTTTATTAATGGTTCCGTGAATACCGGCAATGGTAACTACTTTGTCGCCTTTCTGCATATTCTCGGTAAAAGTTTTCTGCTCCTTGGCTTTTTTTGCTTGAGGACGAATCATGAATAACCAGAAAACCACGATGATACCACCCATCAATACCAATTGAACCATACCACCACCACCTTGTGGATTACCTGCCAGTAGAACAAAATTTACATTAAGCATTACGATTGTTTTTGTTTTTATAATAATTGTTATCCAAACTCCGGGCTATTAATTGGCCGGTGCTGTTTCTTTAATTGTGCCCCCAAAGGTAAGTGTATGATTGATTCCGTTTTGGGTATTTGTTGTTACGAAAATGTTTTTATGTACTTCTCCGGGATGCGCTTTATTGGTATCAAATTCGCCGGTAACCACCCCTTCACCACCGGGTGCAATGGCTCCTTTGGTATAATCCGGAACCGTACAACCACATCCTGCCCGTACATTGGTCAGGATCAGTGGCTTATCGCCTATATTCTTGAATTTGAAAACTACCTGTATTTTCTCACCCATATTCACGGAACCAAAATTGACAATGGAATCCTGCCATTGAATCTTGGTGAAATTAGTGGTATCGATATTGGTAACAGGGAGATTTTTCTTCGATTGATCAGCCGTATTACAGGCAAATAGACCCATACTGATCAAAGCGATGATCGCAATGAATGATTTCATGGCTTTAGGCTTTGTTTTTATAATTGATTTTCTGAATTTTTCCTGATTCCAGCATCTCTTTATGAATATTATCAAGAATTCCGTTCACAAATTGCCCGCTTTGCGGCGTGCTATAATCCTTTGCCAGGTCAATATATTCATTGATGGTTACCTTGGTGGGAATGGTTTCAAAATACAATAATTCACAAACACCCATCCGCATCAATACCATATCCAATAAAGCAATACGCTCAGAATCCCAGTTCTTGAGTTTGGGTTTAATCAGTTCTGCACAATACTCTTTTTTATCAATGGTAGTCGTTAACAGGTCACGGGCAAATTGCCATTTTTCGGCACTCAACATTTCCTGTAAATTATAGATGCCAGGTTTCTGGATATAATTTTGCATCAATTGATCCATCATATCTGCATCATCATCCCAGTTATTATATAATTCTTCAATATGGTTGATAAATGATTCATTGGGCAGCATTAACTGATTAAAAATCAGTTTCATGATCTCTTTCTCTTTGGGTTTATCCCTTCCTGCTACCAGAATATATTCCTTGTATTTATCGGTTTCGGTTAGGTCAGTAAAGATTTTTTTCACCAGTTCCCGATCAATTATTTTTTCCGGCCCGTCTTTCTCGATCGCTTTCTGAAAAGATGGATTTTCAAGTATCTGCCATAAAAACTCATTACCGGCTATTTTGATATTTACATTTAGATCCGCTTCTGAAGGAAGGTTACGGGAAGCCCTTTGTTGTGCACTGGTTTCAGCATACCTGGCTACTTCTGTCAGGAAATATAATAGATAAACAAATAATTCCCGACTCTTGTCTAATTGTTTCTGTAACTCTTCAACGGGTTTTTTGAATGCGGTAGGACTGTCCGTAGCTTCAATCATATAAAGCAACTGCATCACTTTCACACGGATATTTCTTCTACTGATCATCTGGTAAGAACTTATTTAGGAGCCGCAAATATATTGTATTCAGAGAGGCGAACAAAATGAAAATACCCGTTCGGGAACGAACGGGTTTCAAGCTTGATACAACCTATGATAAATGCCCCCAGATATCTGCGTTGGTTACCGGCTTGAGGCAGTAAGGTTTATCAACCAGGTTTGGTGCAATCAGCACCTAACCTGCAGGGATATTGGATTATTTTCTAGGATAATAATAATAACATATGACTTATATATCAATACCCGCACAACACTTAAGTAGTTAACCATTTCTATCAATCCATCTACTGTATACTATACCTACGTAAAAAAAACAACCCCGGTTTCCACCTATCCCAAAACTCGCCATCCCCAACCAACTCATAACCCGCAATCCGTTCCTACTCTTTTAAAAAAAATAAAAACCCCAAATCCAAAAAATAAAAAACGCCGTTTATCTATCAAATAATTTCTTCATCCTATACAATTCAATATGAAATCCAGATTAGTCAGAAAAATAGCAATCGGTATAAGCTCAGTGTTTTTTCTTTTGGTGATGATACTGGCGGTTCATATTTATATAGTAACCAGACCTAAAGCCATAGACACAAATGCACTCGTGATGGCCAGGATTGATATTAAGCAGTCTATTAAACAATCAGATGCAGAAAAAATTACCGCCTGGTTATACAGACAAAAAGGAATCCATCATGTTTTATGTAATCCGCAATCTGATATCGTGGTATTTACTTATTATCCGGCAAAAGCCGATGCCAATAGGATAACAACCCAGCTGCAAAATTCATTGGGTTATCAGGCAAGCAGGTATCTACCC
>CAIWKU010000169.1 GCA_903913355.1 uncultured Bacteroidota bacterium
ATCAGGAAATTTTTACCACCCATTTCGCTTATCTGGATGCTTTTTTCCTGCGCAAAATTTTTATAAAGGTCGCCTCCATCTCCACCCATCCTGAATACCATTCGGGCACCTCCACCACTACCTGCAAATGGGTCTGGGGCTTCATCCTCTGGTATTAACCTGAAAACAGAAACACTGTCGCTGAATAATAACAGATGTTGGCTGGTTCGAAATTCTGGCATCATGGCCATCATTTGCTCATCTTGAATTTTGAGAGTTTTACGCATATTTAATTTCCGTTCATACGTAATCGTTCCTGCTTTTTGTTGGGCATTCACCAAAAAAGATACACTCAGGAATAACAAAACAATCCTTATTTTTTTCATGTAGTTGATTTAAAGATCAAAACTATACTTACCCATTGTTAAGTAATCTTGCTCAAAGGTTAAATTAGGTTAATAATGGCTAAACCGGCTGAAAACAGGGTTTATATTTGTATTTGAATCCAGGAATATGAATCGAATACAGCTTTCAAGGGTACTGATGGCGGCAACTATTTTGTTGTTGGCTGTATTTGAAGGATACTGGCTGAATAAATTGTATCAGGATGAATACAAGAACCTGAAAAAGGAAGTAGACATTAGCTTTCGTGATGCTATTTATAAATTACAGCAGCAAAGATTTGAAACGGATACGACCTTGGTGACCAGATTTGGGGCTATTGAATCCGGCAAACTAGTTAAAAAGGGAACGAAAAATAATACGGATAACTCAGCTAGGGCGCAATCATTTTATTCTTCTTCTTCAACATCATCGGTAGGATTAGCAAAAATTGACCCGGCTACTATTGAGTCTATAAAGTTGGATAATCAGGAGATAAGTGCAATAAGACCTAATGAATTATCCCATATTGAAGGCCCGATTGTAGTTAAGAACTACAAGAAAAATTCGGGGAAAGACAGCTCTGCTAAAGCAACCATTTATTATTATACTACCGGAGTACCCGCAAGAACAATTCAGCAGTTTAAAAAGGTAATGATTGATTCAGTGAAAATTGAGAAGACAAATCCTTCTTCGAATACGATGATGATTATGCCTTCACCACCACCCGGTTTGTTGGAAGTGATTCTCAAAAGAAATGCAGGGAAGCAGGATTCGAGTACGATTAGTATTAAGCTTGACTCAGGCCTTTTATCAGAAGCGTATTCAAAAGACCTGATAGCACATCTTAAAAATATCCGGATAGCCCCAAAAGACAGCTTGCGATTGCCTGTTATCGGTAAAGATCCAATAACAATATCAGATATACGGCTTACATCAGCTGTCCAACCTACTCAGGTAGTTAATAAAAAGCGAGTAGACCTTTCCTTAATGAATAATGCGACAAGCGGCAAAACCAGCAGACCTGGCTCTGTTTCCATCAGCTTCAGAGAAGATATGGTTGGGAATAATCAATCTCCCATGATTCAGTTCCTGAAAACGAATAAAACACTAAATGACTCCATCCCACTAAACCAGATTGATTCAGCTTATAGGGATGCTTTGGGGAAAAGCTATAAGAAACTACCCTATACCATTCTATATAAAAAATACCCGCAACAAACTGTCAGGAAAGCAGATTTTGAACCAGATAGTTCAGATCAGGTAATTACCTCAAAAGTATTTGTAGGCTATAATATCCCTTATTCTTACCAGGCTTCATTTTTGAATACCAATTCATTTATTTTGAGAAAGATGAATATGCAGATAGGAGGGTCTATCTTCCTGCTTCTGTTTGTTTTACTTTCTTTTATCACCCTATACAGAAGTTTACTCGCACAAAGAAGGCTGACAATCATAAAGAACGATTTTATCAGCAATATCACACACGAATTAAAAACACCGATTGCCACGGTAAATGTAGCAATCGAGGCACTTCGCGATTTTGGAGGTCTTCAAAACCCTGCACGAACAAAAGAATACCTGGATATTTCAGTTGCTGAACTCCAACGTCTGGGAATGCTGGTGGATAAAGTTTTAAAATTTTCACTTTTTGAAAACAAAGAGATCGCCCTGCAGAAAGAATCATTTGATCTTTTGCAATTGATTAAAGATGTAATGGATTCCATGAAACTTCAATTTGAAAAACAGCAGGCAGTTACTGAATTGGAAACCATCGGTGAAAATTTTATGATTGATGCGGACAAATTGCATATTACCAGTGTTGTCTATAATCTGCTGGACAATGCTTTAAAATATAGCAAAGAAGATCCTCATATTAAAGTAATTCTAATCAGACACATCGAATATTTTGAATTGCGGATCTCCGATAATGGAGTAGGTATTCCAGACGCTTATCGTACTAAAATATTTGAACAATTTTTTCGCGTACCAAATGGCGATAGGCACAATATCAAAGGGTATGGCCTGGGTTTAAGCTATGTAAATCATATTGTACAAAAGCATATGGGGTTTGTTGAAATAGAAACTGAGTTAGGCAAAGGCAGTACATTTATTGTAAAAATAGCAATAGCAGATATACCTGTTGTTCATTTT
This sequence comes from uncultured Bacteroidota bacterium, assembly GCA_903913355.1. Lineage (GTDB taxonomy): Bacteria > Bacteroidota > Bacteroidia > Chitinophagales > Chitinophagaceae > Sediminibacterium. The sequence goes on from CAIWKU010000169.1 coordinate 2,515, forward strand.
GATAAAGGTAGGAAAGTTTTTAAACTAACGTTTAAAGCAAAAAATAATGGCCATTAAAGTATTATATGCAGAAGACGAATTGTTTTTAGGAAAGATCGTGAAAGAAACCCTGGAAACAAGAGGCTTTGAAGTGGTGATGGAGAATGATGGCAGAGATGTGCTACGTTTGTTTGAAGATGAACTCCCTGATATCTGCATTTTAGATATTATGTTGCCCAACAAGAGTGGATATGAAATTGCAGAAGATATACGGAAATTAAATGCCGATGTGCCGATTATTTTTTTGTCCGCAAAAACCCAGACGGAAGATGTGATACAAGGCTTTCGGTCGGGGGCAAATGATTATATGCGGAAGCCATTTAGCATGGAAGAACTGATTGTAAGAATCGAAAATGTATTGCGGATTAAAAAAGAAGAGCCCATACTAATTCCAGGCGATTCGATTGAAATGGGTAAATACAGGTTTCAAACAAATAAGCAAATTCTGGAAACGGGCACCGAGCTGCGAAAACTCTCTTACAGGGAAACAGAGCTATTAAAATACCTGTTTCACCATAAGCACAAGGTAATTGACCGTCGCGACCTGCTCAATCATATTTGGGGTAATGATTCTTTCTTTAACAGCCGAAATTTAGACGTGTATATCACTAAAATACGCGGATATCTCAAAGATGACCCTTCGCTTGAGATCATTACCATTAAAGGTGTTGGATATAGGTTTATTGTAGAATAATAGCTGTTAAGTCTCCTCTTCTTTCATCAGAAAACTCTCCTTTTAACAAAACTGTTTTGAGTTTTGCTTTTGCTGTGGTATCTTATGCATAAATTAAATTTTATGGTATACGATGCTTTTGTTACTACTACATTCGATATAAAAGGATATCGGATCAAGAATCAATTAGGTATTGTACGAGGGATTACTGTTCGATCCAGAAGCCTTTTAGGAAATATTGGTGGAGGATTGCAAAGTTTGTTTGGTGGAAATATTACCATTTATACAGAGCTGTGTGAAAAAGCAAGACAGGATGCTTATCGTGAAATGGTTTTACATGCCGACGGTATCGGAGCCAATGCTATTATAGGCGTTCGTTACGATGCAAATGATGTTATGCAGGGAATTACCGAGGTACTATGTTACGGCACAGCAGTTACCATTGAAAAGGAATAGGCACGGTTACCTGACCAGGCATTTTTAAGCATAGTATTTCCTCAAAACTTACTATGGGTTCCCTACCTTTGCCTTCGAAAACGAATGTAATATGAATGAAAAATTTATATCCCGTATCGGCAAAGAATTAGCAGAAATTGAAACAGCTGGGTTATTAAAAAAGGAAAGAATCATTACCAGCGAGCAAGGCCCTGAAATCACCGTAAATGGGAAAAAAGTATTGAATTTTTGTGCCAATAACTACCTTGGTCTCTCCTCACACCCAAAAGTAATTGAAGCTGCTCATAAAGCCATTGATACCCATGGTTATGGAATGAGTAGTGTTCGATTTATTTGCGGCACACAGGATATCCATAAAGAGCTCGAAAAAAGGATAGCTGAATTCCTCGGAACAGAAGATACTATTTTATATGCAGCCGCTTTCGATGCGAATGGCGGTGTGTTTGAACCCTTGTTTAATGAAGAAGATGCCATTATCAGTGATGCATTAAACCATGCTTCCATTATTGATGGTGTTCGTTTGTGTAAAGCACAACGCTATCGCTATGAACACAATAGTATGGAGGACCTGGAAGAAAAACTCAAAGAAAGTTCAGCCTGTCGTAGCCGAATTATTGTAACGGATGGTTCATTTAGTATGGACGGCACAATTGCACGGCTGGATAAAATTTGTGACCTCGCAGATAAATATGATGCTATTGTAATGATTGATGAGTGTCATTCATCAGGATTCCTGGGCAAAACAGGCAGGGGCACGCATGAATACCGAAATGTAATGGGTAGAATTGATATTATTACCGGCACATTGGGTAAAGCTTTAGGAGGCGCCAGCGGTGGATTCACCTCCGGGAGAAAAGAGATCATAGAAATACTTCGCCAGCGTAGCAGGCCCTATTTATTTTCCAATACAGTAGCACCCAGTATTGTAGGCGCATCTATTGCCGTATTGGAAATGCTTACTGAAACAACTGAATTGCGCGACAGGCTTGAATTCAATACAAAATATTTTCGGGAGAAAATGACAGAGGCCGGATTTGATATTAAACCTGGCGACCATCCCATTGTTCCCATTATGTTGTATGATGCGGTTCTGGCACAAAATTTCGCCTCAAAATTATTAGATGAAAATATATATGTAATTGGCTTTTTCTTTCCGGTGGTGGCAAAAGGACAGGCGAGAATTCGCGTTCAGTTAAGTGCGGCACATGAGAAGGATCACCTGGATAAAGCCATTGCTGCATTCACCAAAATAGGTAAGGAATTGGGCGTATTGAAAAGCGCTTAATTATATACCGAATTAAATAATAAAAGTACTTCATGAAAATAGATAGCCTACCTAAATTGTTTGGATGCATCATTACCTGTTCAATGGTAATCATGGCTTGTTCGACTAATAATGTAACTGTAGATAATGGCCTGAAAAAATACTTTGATGAATACAAAGTAAAAGGAAGTTTTGGTTTGTACGATAATGGTACCGGACAGTTCACCATTTACAATCTTTCACGGTTTAAAGACTCTGCTTATTTGCCCGCATCTACTTTTAAAATAGTAAATGCCCTGGTGGGCCTCGAAACCGGTAAACTCACCAATGAGAAAATGGAAATTGTATGGGATGGCGTAATACGCAAATATCCTAATGGTGATACTGCAACTGCCTGGAACAAAAATCTTACTGCCGCAGAAGCGTTTAAAGTATCAGCCATACCCTATTTTCAGGAATTGGCCAGAAGGATTGGAAAAGAAAACATGCAACACTGGCTGGATAGTATCAAATATGGATCTCGCATTATCAAAACCCGTGTAGATACTTTCTGGCTCGACAATACTTTACAAATCAGTGCTGATGAAGAAATGGGACTTGTGAAAAAATTATATTTTAACCAATTGCCGTTCCAGAAAAGATCACAGGATATTGTCAAAAAAATGATGGTGCAGGAAGACAACGCAAATTATAAATTGAGTTATAAAACAGGCTGGGGATTTCTGCAAAACGGAAATGCCCTTGGTTGGGTAGTTGGATGGATTGAAGAGAACCGGCATCCTTATTTTTTTGTGTTGAATGTGGAAGCCGATCACACTACCAATTTATCAGCTATCCGGGTAGACCTGCTAAAAGAGATTCTGAAGCAAGAAGATTTCTTTCTGGGTAAAAGATAAAATGAAATAATTAAGAGGGTAGTCCGCTTTTGGCGGACTTTCTTTTTACAACCTTTTTAGAGGATATCTGTTAATTTTACAGAACATTGATGATTTATGCAATTGTATTGTAATTCACTCACGCAATATAGCCGTTTACAAACCCGGGAAGTAAAGATCGGGGATCTGTTATTAGGGAATCTTAACCCTATACGACTGCAAACCATGACTACAACGGATACAATGGATACCGTTGCAACGGTTGAACAAACGATACGTTGTATTGAAGCAGGTGCTGAATTGGTAAGGATTACCGCACCCAGTAAGAAGGAAGCAGAGAACTTACTGAATATAAAAAATGAACTACGCAAAAGAGGCTATACCACACCCCTGGTTGCAGATATACATTTTACACCCAATGCTGCTGAAATCGCTGCACGCATTGTTGAGAAAGTCAGGGTTAACCCGGGTAATTATGTTGACAAGAAAAAATTTGAACAGATCGATTATACAGATGCTGAATATATAGAAGAAATAGAAAGGATCAGAGAAAGATTTATGCCGCTGATTACCATTTGTAAAGAATATGGAACGGCTATGCGTATCGGGACCAATCATGGTTCTCTAAGCGATAGAATCATGAGCAGATATGGAGATACACCAAACGGTATGGTGGAAAGTGCCATGGAGTTTTTGCGTATAGCCCGGGCAGAGAATTACCATAATATCCTATTAAGCATGAAAGCCAGTAACCCACAGGTAATGGTGCAGGCTTACCGTTTATTGATACAGCAAATGAATGCAGAGTTTGGTGAATTATATCCTTTGCATTTAGGTGTAACCGAAGCCGGTGATGGGGAAGATGGACGAATTAAAAGTGCCGCAGGTATTGGAACACTTTTGGAAGATGGTATTGGAGATACCATACGGGTTAGTTTAACGGAAGATCCTGAATTTGAAATACCGGTTTGTAAAGACCTGGTAAAAAGATACACGGGTAATGGAACTGTACAGAAAAATGGAAATATACCCACAATCAATAAAATTCCTTACAGCCCTTTTGTATATAAAAGAAGAGAAACCTTTTCAGTAGATAATATCGGAGGCAGGCAGGTGCCTGTGGTGGTAGCTGATTTGAGCAAACTAACAGAAATTACTCCGAAACAACTGGAAAGCATCGGGTATGTGTATGATGAACTTACCGACAAATGGAATATCAGTGATGCAGCTGCTGATTATATTTTTACCGGTCACCAACTGCTTAATTTTTCATTACCCGGTACACTCAAAGTGATTGTTTATCCTGCCGCATGGGCGCTGGCAACCGATCAAGAAAAATATTTTCCTCTTTTTGATGCATCAGGATATACAGAAGCTTTATTGAAAAGCGAGTTCATCAATTTTGTAATGATGGATTGTTTTAGTGACCAGACTTCTATCAATGATTATACCAACCTTGATGAACTGGGAAAAGACCCAACCGTAGTACTTTGCCTATCCAGTGAAATAAAACATGCCATGCCGGCTGTGCGGAGAATGTTTATGGAGCTGGAAAACAGACAGATTAAAAATCCTGCAATTTTACTTACGGACAGCAACTGGCAAACGATTGATGAGCACCTGATTCACTATTCAACAGAATGCGGGGCATTATTTTTGGATGGATTTGGAGATGGTATTTGTCTGGGTATGACCAAAGAAAGTTATGCTATGCAAGCCGCAGGTAAAACACAGGATACCAGCGGCAGAAATTATTCCAGCAATACCACCATTGAACAATTTATCAATGCAACTGCATTTGGTATTCTTCAGGCAACCAGGACCCGTATATCCAAAACAGAATATATCAGTTGCCCCAGTTGTGGAAGAACATTGTTTGATCTCCAGGAAACAACCGCAAAAATCAGGAGCGTAACCAATCATTTGAAAGGAGTGAAAATTGCCATCATGGGCTGTATAGTGAACGGCCCCGGTGAAATGGCGGATGCGGATTTTGGTTATGTGGGAAGTGGTGTTGGAAAAATCACTTTGTATAAAGGAAAGGAGATCATGAAAAGAAATATCGATAGTGAAATAGCAGTTGATCAGTTGATCAATTTATTAAAAGAAAGCGAAGCCTGGATTGAGCCGGCTTAACGAAACGTATTCTTCGGTATGTAAATTTCCCAGAAGGTTTAATGATTATGCAAACAGATATTTTAGTGATAGGCTCAGGGATTGCAGGGTTAACCTATGCGTTAAAAACGGCTACTCATTTCCCTGAAAAAAAAGTGATGGTCATTACCAAAACCCAGGCCGATGAAACGAATACCAAATATGCCCAGGGGGGTATCGCTGGTGTATGGGATGAAGAGAAAGATAGTTATACCAAACATATCGATGACACATTGATTGCAGGGGATGGTTTGTGTAATGAGCATATTGTAGAAATTGTCGTAAAAGAAGGTCCGGAACGAATCAAAGAAATAATTGGCTATGGTGCTGAATTTGATAAAGATGAAAGAGGAGAATATAGTTTAGGGAAAGAAGGTGGACATAGCGAAAACAGGATCCTGCATCATAAAGATGTAACAGGTAAGGAAATGGAGAGAGCACTCTTAGAGCAACTCAAACTAGTGCCAAATATCGAGCTGTTTAATCATTGCTTTGTGGTAGACATCATTACACAGCATCACCTGGGATTTTTGGTAACAAAATCTACCCTGGATATAACCTGTTATGGGGTATATGTTTTGAACCTCCATACAAATCAAATTGAAAAAATTCTTGCCAAAATAACTTTACTGGCTACGGGTGGTTGTGGCCAGGCATACCGTACTACTACCAACCCGCAAATTGCCACTGGCGATGGGATAGCCATGGTGTATAGAGCCAAGGGAAAGATAGAAAACATGGAATTTATCCAGTTCCATCCAACGGCTTTATATGAACCGGGTGTTTCGCCTTCTTTTTTGATTACTGAAGCGGTTAGGGGAGATGGCGGCATATTGCGGAATAAAGCAGGGGAAGCTTTTATGGAGAACTATGATCCCAGAAAAGACCTGGCCCCACGTGATATAGTAGCGAGGGCCATCGATAATGAAATGAAACGAAGTGGAACAGAGCAGGTATACCTGGATTGTACGCATATGGGTAAAGAAAAATTCATTCATCATTTCCCCAATATTTATGAGAAATGTTTAAGTATAGGGATAGATGTGATGAAACAAATGATACCGGTAGCGCCTGCGGCACATTATAGTTGTGGCGGAATAAAAACGGATGAGTGGGGGCGAACTTCTATTCAACACCTCTATGCCTGTGGAGAATGCGCCAGTACCGGATTGCATGGTGCCAACCGCCTGGCCAGTAATAGTCTTTTAGAAGCCATGGTATTTGGACATCGTTGTTTTCTGGATAGTATTCAGCAATTGGATGCTATCGATTTTGAGAAGCGGATTCCCGATTGGAACGCTACCGGCACTTCAGAGCCAAGTGAGATGATTCTTATCACCCAAAGTAAAAAGGAATTACAGCAGATCATGAGTGATTATGTTGGAATTGTAAGAACAGATGTTCGCCTTGAACGTGCCATGAAAAGACTGGATCTTCTTTTTGCTGAAACCGAAACACTGTACCGGTCAACCAAATTGTCTCCGCAACTTTGCGAACTGCGTAATATTATTTCGGTTGGTTACCTGATTGTAAAAGGTGCGCAGTTCAGGAAAGAAAGCAGGGGTTTGCATTTTAATACCGATCATAAGAACCGAAGTGAATTACTGCAGAATATTATTTTGTAAAAACCGGATATTGTCCTGCTTACATCACCATTGATAACCCCGTATCTTTGCAGTAAATAGTTATACCAGATGTACTATATCCTTTACCCGATTTTTTATCTTTTATCGTTGCTTCCCTGGGGGGTAATGTATTTTTTGAGTGATGCTATTGCGGGATTGATCTATCATGTATTGGGTTATAGGAAAGAAGTGGTGATGCAAAATCTGCTGATCGCATTTCCGGAAAAAACAGAAAAAGAAAGGATACAAATTGCCAAAGCCTTTTACCTGAATTTTACAGATACATTTATTGAAACGATCAAATTATTATCCATC
>CAIWKU010000170.1 GCA_903913355.1 uncultured Bacteroidota bacterium
TTAAGAACAATAATAACTGAAATTCCTTTTGGGTAAGCTCTACTTCCTGTTGGTTAACGAATACTGTTTTTCCAATCGTATCAATCCGGATATTGCCAATGGAAATAATGGATTGGCCGTTAAACTCTTTTCTCCGTATGATGGCGGCAATGCGAACACTTAATTCAGATAAATGGAAGGGCTTGGTCAAATAATCATCAGCCCCTATTTCCAAACCGGTGATCTTGTCTTCCAATCCTCCTTTAGCAGAAATAATGATTACACCATCTGTTTTTCTATCCTGTTTCAGGTATCTTAATATGTCCAGTCCTGAACCTCCCGGAAGCATAATATCTAGTACAATGCAATTGTAATCATAATGGTCAATTTTCTCTATTGCTTCATGATAAGTAACCACCGACTCACACAAATAGCCGGCAGCCGTCAGGTAATCTACCATGCTTTTGTTGAGTGTAAGTTCATCCTCAATGATCAATAGTTTCAAGACTTGCCAATTTAACTACAAAGTAGGGCTAAAATTCTGTAGAAAAACTGAAATACAGGCTGGGTTTCGGGGTAATGGAGGGTATGAGAATAACTGGTGGAGAAACGGATATAATGTCTGTAAAAGCTCCCATTTTACACAGATGTATAGATCAAATTTTTATATTGCGAATACTAGCTATTCACTTCATCAATTCTCTGATTTCTTTCTTCTTTGTTTGGGGGGATGGGTCATTTTAATGGCTTTCTCAATCAGGTAAATAAAATCATTCTGAAGGGGATCATTGGTATCCAATGATCCCCTGGCCAGTTGCAGCACATCTTCTAGCTGGTAATTTTGTATATACGCAGATTGTTTCAAAACCAGGCCAAACATGGCTACGGATGCTGCAAAACGATAAACCGGGGGAATCATTTCTATATCTTCCGGTGTAAATGGAGCGGTAAATGATTGATTCAGGTCAATCCCCGTTTTAGGCATTTTATAGTTGAGCTTTATATCTGCCAGTTTCGGGTTTTGGAGATGTTTTTCCTTCTCAACCGGGGTTATTTCAAACAGCGCCATCATTGACTGGCCACTACCTATTTCACCACCTTCCAACTGGCTGGTGCTGTCTTCCATATCGTTTCTTTTATTATCAAAACCAATCAATCTGTATTCTTTTACTGTTTCGGGATTGAAATTTATTTTCAGGTATGCATTATCAGCCACTGAATACAGGGTTTGTGTAAATTCAGTAACCAATACTTTTTGCGCTTCTGCCAGGTTATCTATGTAAGCAAAATTTCCTTTTCCCTTTTTGGATAATACTTCCAGTTTACTGTCTTTATAATTACCCATACCCACACCCAGACAGGTTAGATAAATGCCGGTTTGCCTGAACCCGGAAATCATGTCTTCCAGTTCTTTTTCTGTAGTCTGGCCAATATTGAAATCTCCATCTGTAGCCAATATCACGCGGTTATTTCCTTTTGGTATAAAGGATCTTTTTGCGAGATCATATGCAATTCGTATGGCACTTTCTCCCGGTGTATCTCCACTGGCCGCCAAAGAATCGATCACTTCTTTTATTCTCTGTTTCTGGCTTCCGGATGTGGGTGAAAGCGCAATACTTACACTTCCCCCATAGGTAACCACTGTGATGGTATCTTTTTCTCTGAGGTTATCTACCAATAGTTTAAATGCAGACTGTAAAAGCGGTAAACGATTGGGCTTATCCATGGATCCGGAAATATCAATCAGGAAAACCAGGTTGGAGGCAGGTATGCTGTCGAGATTGAGTCTTGGCGCAGATAGATTTAAAAATAACAACTGGTGATTTTCATCCCATGGGCAGTTACTTAGTTTTGTCTGGCAGCTGAATTCTTTTTTTACTGACGGATGATTGTCGGCCGAAAAAGAAAA
>CAIWKU010000171.1 GCA_903913355.1 uncultured Bacteroidota bacterium
AAGCCTATCAGTTATACACTTATTTAAAGAAAAATTTATAAACCTAAAATCAAATACTATGAAAAAAACAACATCCTTAGTTCTGCTTCTTTTTGTTTCTCTGGCAACCGTATTCACCATTTCCTGTAAAAAAACAAGCGATGCAACAACCGTTGCGGCACCCACTTTATATGATTCATTAGGGGGTACAACACTTGTGTCGGATCCTGCACATGCGAATGTGATGATTGAAAAAGGCAGACTCGGTATTCGTTCGGTAGTTGACAGTACTATTTTTGTGATTGCAGCCGATCCAAAACTGAATGGATTCTTTAAAGTGCTGCTGGCAGAAGTAACTGCCGGTAATACCTCAGGTTTTACCGAATTAAGTGGAAATCTGACAGATTTTTTCTGTGTGGCTACCGGTGCTAAAAATTTTAAATATACCGGGGATGATATGGCTTCAGCACACAATCCCGCAAAAAACAACAGAATGAATGGAAAAGCAGCCAGCACCGATTTTGATGAATTCATTGTAGACCTGGTTGCGGGTGCGCAAAAGAACAAAATACCATCTAACCTGATCAATTCTGTGGGTGCCGTGGTAAATACACAGCGTAGCCTTGTGGTTCAGCAGTAGGAATTGAAAAGTACTCCCGATTCAGCCCGTTCTTCAGAAAATGAGCAGAAGAACCATTTTAACCGACCCTTTCCTTGTGAAAGGGTCGGTTTTATTTTGCCAATCAGCCAGGAACATTTATGCAATTTTGGCACCCTCTAATTCAAAAACTTCCCCCATCTTTGCCGCCGTTTCTGCCAGTACAGGCAGGCCCTTTACCAATTTAAGCCTGATTTCTGAAAATTTGACCTGAATTGACCGGGTGGCATAATAATCGAGTACTGGTAGTTACATTATTAACTCAATCAACTAAAACCTATAACGTATGGCAAAAAAACTCAACGTTACTCCTCTGCACGACAGAGTAATTGTTAAGCCTGCCGCTGCTGAAGAAAAAACTGCAGGCGGAATCATTATCCCCGATACTGCAAAAGAAAAACCACAGCGTGGAACAATTGTAGCCGCCGGCGCTGGTAAAAAAGACGAGCCCGTAACCGTTAAAGTGGGCGACACTGTTTTATACGGTAAATATGCAGGAACAGAGATCCAGATCGAAGGACAAGACCTTTTGATCATGCGTGAAGGCGATATCCTGGCCATTATCTAATCTGAAAAATTAAATGCTGACGGGTTTATTCGCCGGTTTATTTACATTGTCAAATTGATCCATTTTCAAATTTTCAAATTAAATCAATATGTCTAAACAGATTTTCTTCGATATCGAAGCGAGAAATAAGATGAAAAAAGGCGTTGATACGCTTGCTAATGCTGTAAAAGTAACCCTCGGACCAAAAGGTCGTAATGTGGTTATTGAAAAGAAATTCGGTGCACCACAAGTAACCAAAGATGGTGTTACTGTTGCCAAAGAAATTGAACTCGAAGATCCTATTGAAAATATGGGAGCCCAGATGGTGAAAGAAGTAGCCTCTAAAACGGCTGATATTGCCGGTGATGGTACTACTACTGCTACTGTTCTTGCCCAAAGCATTATTGGCGAAGGATTGAAAAACGTGGCTGCCGGTGCTAATCCTATGGACCTGAAACGTGGTATCGACAAAGCGGTTGCGAAAGTGATCGAAAGTCTGAAAGCCCAATCACAGGCCGTTGGTAATGATTCCAAAAAAATTGAACAGGTAGCTACGATTTCTGCCAACAGTGATAGCGAAATCGGGAAACTGATTGCCACTGCTATGTCAAAAGTGGGTAAAGAAGGTGTGATTACCGTAGAAGAAGCAAAAGGTACCGATACTACTGTTGATGTAGTAGAAGGTATGCAATTTGATCGTGGTTATATATCTCCTTATTTCGTTACCAATAGCGAAAAAATGGAAGTGGAACTACAGAATCCTTATATCCTGATCTATGATAAAAAGATCAGCGCCATGAAGGATATCCTGCATATTCTGGAAAAAGTTGCCCAAAGTGGTCGCCCATTATTGATCATTGCGGAAGACCTGGAAGGAGAAGCATTGGCAACTTTAGTGGTAAACAAATTACGTGGTACCCTGAAAGTGGCTGCTGTAAAAGCACCTGGTTTCGGCGATAGAAGAAAAGAAATGCTGACGGATATCGCTATCCTGACTGCCGGTATCGTGGTAAGCGAAGAACAAGGGTTCAAACTGGAAAATGCTGACCTGACTTATTTAGGACAAGCAGCTTCTGTTACCATTGATAAGGACAATACTATCGTTGTAGGTGGTAAAGGTAAAAAAGCAGATATCGTTGCCCGTGTTAACCAGATCAAAGCACAAGTGGAAAACACCACTTCAGACTATGATAAGGAAAAATTACAGGAGCGTTTGGCTAAATTAAGCGGTGGTGTAGCTGTATTATATGTAGGTGCTGCTACAGAAGTAGAAATGAAAGAAAAGAAAGACCGTGTTGACGATGCACTGCATGCAACAAGGGCTGCTGTAGAAGAAGGTATTGTTCCGGGTGGTGGTGTGGCTTATATCCGTGCCGTTGAATCACTGGAAAAACTGAAGGGTTCTAACGAAGATGAAACAACCGGTATCCAAATCGTAAAAAGAGCGATCGAAGAACCATTGCGTCAGATCGTTATCAACAGCGGTATTGAAGGATCAATTGTTGTTCAGAAAATTAAAGAAGGAAAAGGTGATTTTGGTTTCAATGCTCGTACAGAAGTATATGAGAACCTGTTTAAAGCAGGTGTAATTGATCCAACAAAAGTAACCCGTGTTGCATTGGAAAATGCTGCATCAATCGCTGCTATGTTGTTAACAACTGAGTGTGTGATTGCCGATAAACCTAAACCAGAAGCTCCCCATGCACATGGCGCTCCTGATATGGGTGGAATGGGTGGATACTAATCTCCCTCTTACTATAAAAATGAATCCCTGCTTTGAAAGAAGCGGGGATTCATTTTTATGGATATAGCCTATTTAAAAGCCTCTTTTTAATTTGCCAAACCCAATTACCAAAAAACATTGGGCAATACCATAACTCAACATCACCGGAATATCCCATCTTGCCGGGTCATGAAAATGAAAACTATTCATGGCCAGTAATGAATCAGACATAATAAAGAATACAGCCCCGGGTATAAAATACCTGATCACAATACTTCTAATAGCTGTGTTAAGTAATAAATTGGTAGATAATATTCCCATAATCCCTATGATACCCATATAGATCAGAATCGGGATTTGTAAACTACCCAGCTCCGGCTGTATTAACCGGAATACAAAAAAAGTGGCCAATACAAATACCAGTAATGCAATAACTGCAGGCGCCGGGTTTTGAAAACGGAATGACTGTATCCTCAAAAAATTACTGCCATTGCAAATATGGGTGAGTATAAAAGATACCATGCCCAATAAAAAATATCCCTGTCCAGTTTGGGTTAAAAAAAGATCCCCCAACAGAGAAAATAACAAACCTGCCAGCACCAGTCCCGTATAGGATTTATTGCTTCCCGATTTCTGGATAGAAAAAAAATACAGCATCAAAACAGGCATTAATGCCAGCTTACTCACCATTCGCAAGCCTGTTTGGTTGGTATAAATACTGATACAGTGAATCAGTAATATAATTAGGTATAGCAGAATACCTTTTTTGTTAATTACACTCATTTTTTTGACAAGTTTTGCAATCGGTACTTTCCATGAAAACTAAGATTTTTCAATGAAAATGACCCAAATTGATGATTTACCTCTATCAGCAATGGAAATACACTGCCTATATAGATTTATCATTGAAAAATAGGGTAATCAGCCCTTCCCCCCTATTTTTGCAATATGCTGAGTAGTGATGAAGAAGCATTTCTGATATTCTGGGGTGAAAACCGGGAAAAACAGAAAACCAGTATAAAGCCTTTTCTGGTGGGTCTTTCGGCAGGCTTTGTATTAGGAATCAGTCTCATTATTATCGTTGCCACAGGTTGGGATCAAAGAGCCACCATGGTTGCCAATTCAAAACTCAGTTCGGTTGTCTTCTTGCTTGCCATATTGATTATCTCATTGTTCATGGCTTTCTTCTACCGGAATTTCCGATGGGAAACCCAGGAACAGCGGTATTTAGAACTGCTGGCAAAAAAGCAAAAAATGGAAAAAATTCCTGCCAAGCAGCCTTAATACCCAAATCAAAGTCTTCTAAAAATGGGTTACATGAGAAAAACAGTTGCAGGCTTCCTCCTGGCAGGGTTTATTTTGTTCATTTCCTGTGGTAAAGCCAGTACCAGTGGATGCCAGCCCGTGCCGGTGGCCAATGAAAAAGGACAACTGGTCAATTTCTGCATTGCCAATAATATCAATTATACAGAGCATTCATCCGGGCTTTTGTACCAGATCATCACCCCCGGAACAGGTTCCGCACCTACGGTTTCCTCAACCGTTTCTGTGCTGTATACCGCCAGGTTCCTGACCGGTGTTGCGTTCGATTCATCTACTAATGTGGCCAGCCCGTTTAGCAGTGTACTCAATAATCTGATCGACGGATGGAAAATTGGTATTCCATTGATCAGTAAGGGTGGGCATATCAAACTGATACTTCCATCAGCGCTTGCCTATAGCTGTGGAGGATACCCCCCCGTTGTACCCGCCAATACCCCCTTATATTTTGATGTTACGCTGGTAGATTTTAAATAAATAGGTTTTTAGTCAGGGAGTTTGCCGGAAATACGCATAGTAAGCCAGAAGAATTCAACCCGCAGATTCCTCTGAGCACCACTGAAATAAGCAATTTAGCTACCTGCCTGCTTCTAAAACAGCAAACTAGAGCCAAGTTGGCATATTTCATTCCCATTCCCCTATCTTTGCCGCTCTAAAAAAATTTGTAAACCGTTACTAATATGCAACTGAAAGGTTTAGTGCGATTTTTTGCGATTGCTTTGATACTCATCTGTGTGTATCAATTATCATTTACCTGGTTTGTAAAAAGCCATGAAAGTGAAATGGATAAAAAAGCCAGTGCCTGGCTGAAAAAATTTCCATCTGCAGAAACTGTTTATCCCGGTAATAAGGAACTACAGGCAGCCTATAATGATAGTCTGGCAGATTTAAAAAAGGAAAGATTAAAGCGTTTGCTGGATAGTACAAAAGATACCAAACTGGCTTTTGGCTTGACTACTTATCGCGATGCGAAAGAAAAGGAACTGATGCTGGGTCTGGATTTACAGGGTGGTATGAGTGTTACGATGGAAGTGGGACTGGATGGTTTATTAAAATCATTGGCCAACTATACCAAAGACCCTTCTTTTAATAAAGCGATAGACCAGGCCGTTACCAGAAAAGCAAATGGTGGTGCTAACCTGATCACTTTATTTAGGGAAGAATTTGCCAAATTGAATCCGGGAGCAAAACTGGCCCCATTTTTTGCTGTAAAAAGTAATGGAAAAGTAAAGTTTGATGATAGCGATGATAAAGTAGCCGCTTACCTGAAAGACCAGGCTGATGTGGCTTTCAGTAACACTACCCGTATCCTGCGTACCCGTATCGATGCGTTTGGTGTGGCTTCTCCTAATATCAATCCGGATCCTTCCAAAGGAATTATCAATATTGAACTGGCTGGAATCAATGATAAAGAAAGAGTACGTGCTTTCTTGCAATCAACCGCTAACCTGCAATTCTTTGAAGTGTATACCCTTGAAAGCAAGGATATTCAGAATGGTATCGTGGCAGCTGATAAAGCTGTTCAGGAATACCTGAGTGGATCAGGCAAAAAAGCAGATACGGCTAAGAAAGCGGGGATTGATACCAGTAAACAAACAGCTACTGCTGCAGGAAAAACAAAAGTAGATACTTCAAAAGCAGCTACGATTTCCGGATTGGTTTCAGAAACCAAAGCAGCGAAAGGTGCGGATACTGCTAAAATAAAAGGAAATGAAAACCCAATCCTGAGATTATTGCAGATTGCACAGCCTTATGCTGGTACAGATGGGAAAACCGTGTATCCTTCTGCTCTGGGTTATATAGCACAAAAGGATACTGGTACATTAAATGATTACCTGAGACTGGAAATAGTGAAATCTAAGTTCCCTTCTAACCTGTTATTCATGTATGGTAAAGCAGATGTGTCTGATGCAAAACTAAAAGACATACTCACTTTATATGCTATCAAAACATTGGATAATGGTCAGGCTGAATTAGGTGGAGAAGGAATTAGTGCCACACAGGATTATGATGAGCGTGGTCGTATTGCCATTAAGATGAATATGGACAAAACGGGTACGGCTATCTGGGCCAAAATGACTACCCGTAATGTAGGCAAACCGATTGCCATTGTACTGGATAATTTTGTGTATTCAGCACCCAATGTAAATGACCCGATTACTACCGGTAATTCACAAATCAGCGGAAGTTATACGATAAAAGAAGCACAGGATTTATCTGAAATTTTGGAAAGTGGTAAACTTCCTGCTCCGGCAAGAATTGTTCAGGATCAGCAAGTGGGACCAACCCTGGGTAAAGAATCTATTATTGGTGGAGGTAAATCCTTCCTGATCTCTTTCATTGTCATTTTTGCCTTGATGCTTCTGTACTTTAATACAGGGGGATGGGTTGCGAATGTGGCTTTGATATTAAACCTTTTATTTACTATCGGTATATTAAGTGCGTTGGGCTTTACGCTTACCGCTCCCGGTATTGCCGGTTTGGTGTTAACCATTGGTTTAGCGGTAGATACCAACGTAATTATTTTTGAACGTATTAAGGAAGAGCTAACCAAAGGAAAGACTTACCAGAATGCGGTAACTGACGGATATAAACGTTCTCTATCACCGGTATTGGATGCGCACGTTACTACCTTATTAACAGCAATCATTCTGGCTTATTTTGGATTGGGACCTGTATTGGGTTTTGCGACCACACAGATCATTGGTATCCTCCTTTCCTTATTCTGTGGTATCCTGGTTTCCAGGTTAATTACCGACTGGTACATGAATAAGAATCGTCACTTTGAATATTTTACAGGGATCTCTAAAAAGATATTCAAACACGCATCATTCAAATTTATTGAATACAGGAAATATGCCTATGCTCTATCGGTTGTCATCTTCTTCTTAGGAATCAGCACCTTCTTCCGTGCAGATGCTTTTGATGAAGGGGTTGAATTTTCCGGTGGACGTAGTTATACCATCCGTTTCGATAAGCCGGTAAATGAAGACATCATCCGTGATGAACTGAAAACTGAATTCAATGAACCGGTGATCATTAAAACAGTAGATGTAAAAAACCAGATCAATATCACCACTTCTTATAAGATCAAAGAAACGGCTACCAATATTGATTCTTTGGTGGAACAGAAAATGTTCCATGGTTTACAGAATCACCTACCAAAGAATATCACCTATGCAGATTTTGATAAAAACTATATCAAAGGATCGCAGAAAGTATTGCCTACCATTTCAGAAGACCTGAAAGCGGGCGCTACCAAGGCAGTGGTTTTTGGTATCATCATCATCTGTTTATATATCTTTATCCGATTCCGTGACTGGAGATATTCACTGGGTACCATTTTTTCATTATTACATGATGTATTTGTAACCTTGATCGTATTCAGTTTTGCACGAAAAATTGTTCCATTCCCACTCGAAATTGACCAGCATTTTATTGCAGCCGTATTAACGGTAATCGGTTTCTCGATGAATGATACGGTGATCGTGTATGACCGTATTCGTGAGGATAGTCGTTTGATGAAGGGTGCCGATAATGCCAGCGTTATTAACCGCGCTATCAATGAAACCCTGAGTCGTACGGTTATGACTTCTCTGACAGTATTCCTGACGATCCTGATCCTCTTCATCTTTGGTGGTGAAGTAACCCGTGGTTTTGCTTTTGCAATGTTGATCGGGGTAATCACTGGTACTTACTCTTCTATTTTTGTGGCGGCCCCTATCCTGGTAGATTTTGCCAAGAACCGTGCACTTGGAAAAGCGGAGGACAAGAAGAAAAAATAGTTTTAATCTGATTTTAATAAGTAAGCCCTGCTTTCAAAGCAGGGCTTTTTTTATGCTTAAAAAAAGATAAAAAAACGGGATTAACACTTTTTTTGAATAATAACCATCTAAGTTTGCACATACCTGCAAGTGTTGAGTAAAAAAATTCTACATATCATTTCAAAGGGTTTCCTGTTACTAATGGCATTACAAATCATGAATGTGAGTATTGATGCCGTTGATTTTAAGCCTTTTGAATCCAATATGGTTCTGACAGAATTTAATGACCAGAATAGCATTACAGAATTTGTTTCTGAAACGCTGTTGGGTTATAAAAATCTGTTTCCAGAGTCTAGAACAAAATCACAGAAACAGGCACAACAGCAGAAACATGTTTGTATCAAATTGATTAATTGCCCCCCTTCAATTGTAAGCAACCAGTACGATATGGGAACTGCCGATTTCTGTGTACCTAGTACTGAAAAATATGGATACCTCTTTCTAAGAGAAATTAATCCGCCTCCTCCAAAAGCCTAAATAATTCTCTTCTCTACTATTGCCTTATTTTTTTTCGCTTTGATATAATGGTATCAGGTATTTCCTATTATAACAAAGACTGGTATTATTACTTTGTGTGTTTCTATTTGATTTATTAAATTTTACAGTATGAGTTTCCAGACAGCAAAGCATTGCATGCTTTACATGTTTGTTGTATTTGCTCTCACAACAAGTGCACAAACAGGTCAATTTCAAAAAGACACAACCAGGATCAGTATAGATAGTGCTGAACATTTGTTTCTTCAGAATAATTTATTACTGTTAGCGCAGAAATATAATATAGATGCCCAGAAAGCGCAGATTATACAGGCAAAACTGTATCCCAATCCCAATCTAAATATCAACCGTGGTTTCTATAATCCCACCGCAAAGAAGATATTCGCAGGTGGGGCAGATGGAGAAACGGCTGCCGGAGTATCGCAATTGATTATTCTGGCCGGAAAGCGTAATAAACAGGTACGCATCGCTGAAACCAATGCAAAACTAGCCGAATATCAATTTTATGATCTGTTGCGTACCTTGAAGTATACGCTAAGAACGGATTTCTTTTCTATCTATTATCTCCAGCAGTCAGCAAAAGTATACGACGTTGAAATCAACTCACTCCAGCAGGTAGTGAATGCCTTTCAGCAACAGGCAGGTAAAGGATATATCTCAGAAAAAGAAGTGGTTCGTATTAAAGCACAACTCTATAGTCTCCAAAGCGAATACAATGACCTGCTTAATCAGATCAATGATACAGAGAGCGAATTACGGCTCATACTACAAATAAAAGGCTATTATATTGATCCGCTTGCCAATGATAGTAAGCTGGCCGAAACCCAACCCGGTCAATATTCCTTTTCAGTACTGATGGATTCTGCCTATAAGGCCAGAACCGACCTGAAAATAGCCCGAGCAAATGTTGATTTGAGCAAACAGGTATATTCTCTTCAAAAATCAATTGCGGTTCCGGATATCACATTGCAGGCCGGGTATGATGAACAGGGAAGCTATATCAAGAATTTTAATTCAGTTGGGTTTGGTATAGACATTCCCATTTTTAACCGCAACCAGGGTAATATCAAATCAGCAAAATCAGGTATTGATATTACCATCGCTACACAAAAAAGTACAGAAGCCTCTGTAGAAGAACAGGTATCACGTGCACTTTTGAAAGCAATCGACCAGGATAAATTATTCAGAAAGGTGGACCCCTCCTTTGGGAAAGATTTTGAAAGACTGATGCATGAAATGGTGATTAATTACCAGCGTAGAAACATCGGATTATTGGAGTTTATCGATTTCTACGACGCTTACAAACAAAATATATTACAGGTTAACGCTATCAAACTGAATAGGGTAACAGCAATGGAAGATTTGAATTTTTATACAGGAACTGAATTTTATAATTAATATAAATGAAACAGTATATGCAAAAGTTTACACAACAAATACGAATTACTCTTTTATTACTGATTTCATCAATTGCTTTACTACAAATCGGGTGTACCGAAACAGCGAAAAAGACTGCAGAAAGACAGAAATACCTGATCCCGGATTCTATATTGAAAAAAATGGTAATTGATACCGTTAAGGAATGCCCCTTGGTAGATGCCATTACCTTAACCGGTAGTGTTGATTTTAACCAGGATAACCAGGTAAATATTTACCCCTTGGTAAGTGGTAATATTGAAGATGTGAAAGTACAGTTAGGGGACCATGTTACCGCCGGACAGGTACTGGCTGTTGTAAAAAGTAGTGAGATGGCTGGCTATAGCAGTAACCTGGTAAATGCAGAAACCAATCTCAGGGTAGCGAAGAAAAACCTGGAGGCGCAGAAAGATTTGTTTTCCAGCGGACTGGCATCACAACTGGATGTTACTTCAGCGCAATCCAATTACGACCAGGCAGTTGCTCAACTGGAAATGGTGAAAAGGGTGTTGAAAATAAATGGGAATAATACACAGGGCGATTATGTAATCAAGGCACCAATCAGTGGTTTTATCGTACAAAAAAATATCACCAATAATACGGCAATCCGTGCAGATAATGGCGCAAGCCTTTTTACGATTTCTGACCTGAAAAATGTTTGGATACAGGCAAATGTCTATGAATCCAATATCAGTAAAGTGCATATGGGCGATCCGGTAACCATTACTACTGTTTCCTATCCTGACAGGATATTTACAGGTAAGATAGATAAGATTTTAAATGTGCTGGATCCCTCAAATAAAGTAATGAAAGTGAGGATTGTTTTATCCAATAACGATTATGCTTTAAAACCTCAGATGTTTACAAGAGTAGTGGTAACCAATCAGCAAAATACCAACGCTATTTGTATTTCTTCAAAGGCCCTGATATTTGATCATAGCCAGTACTTCGTTCTTAAATATAAAGGAAAAGGCGAAGCTGATATAACACATGTTCAGGTGCTAAATACGCTGGGCGACAAAGCTTATTTATCGGATGGAGTTGTCAAAGGCGATAGAATAGTGGGCTCAGAAGCAATCCTTATTTATGATGCTTTGAATAATTAATTGTACTCTTTAAAATTTTAGACAATGATCAAGGTACTAAAAAGCATTATAGCATTTTCACTGAAAAATAAATTCTTCGTTTTATTCGCCTCCCTGGCAGTGCTGGTTACAGGTATTCTAACTTTTAAAAGTATGCCAATCGAGGCATTTCCGGATGTAACCAATACTGAGATCAGCATTATTACCCAATGGCCTGGAAGAAGCGCAGAAGAAGTGGAAAAATTTGTTACGATCCCTATTGAGATCGCAATGAACCCGGTTCAGCAAAAAGTGAGTTTACGTTCTACTACTATTTTCGGTCTATCCTATGTAAAACTCATCTTTGATGATGATGTAAAAGATCCGCAGGCTCGTCAACAGGTAATGAACCTATTGGGAAATGCTTCTCTCCCCCCTTCTGTGGTGCCAGCGGTGCAACCTCCTACCGGACCAACCGGCGAAATATTCCGGTATACCTTACGTAGTAAAGTAAGAGATGTAAGGGAACTAAAAACCATGCAGGACTGGGTAATTGATCGTCAGTTAAGATCGGTACCCGGAGTGGGTGATATTACCAGTTTTGGAGGCAAAACCAAAACATATGAAATACGGGTAGACCCCGAGAAATTAACTTCTATTGGTATTACACCTTTAGATGTTTTTACGGCAGTACAAAAAACAAATATCAATATCGGGGGTGATATGATCATCCAGAATAACCAGGCTTTTGTGGTAAGAGGCATTGGGTTATTAAATGATATTAATGAGATCAAGAACATCATTATTCTCAACAATAATGGTGTGCCTGTATTGGTAAAAGATGTAGCGCAGGTAGAAATTTCCAATCTACCCAGATTAGGATGGGTAGCCAGGGCGGATGGATTACCAGATGCAAAAGGCAACCGCGTGGTAACCGATGAACCCGATGCAGTTGAAGCCATCATCGTGATGCGTAAAGGAGAAAATCCTACCAAAGTGGTCAATGCCATTAAAGCGAGGGTGGATAAACTCAATAATAGCATTCTGCCGGAGGATACTAAAATTGTACCGTATTACGATAGATCTGATCTCATAGATTTTGCAACGCATACCGTACTGCATAACCTGGTAGAAGGGATATTGCTGGTAACCCTGCTCGTATCCCTGTTTATGTTCAATTGGCGTACTACCTTGATTGTTTCGCTGATTATTCCGATGGCACTTCTTTTCGCGTTTATATGTCTTCACCTGATGGGCATGTCAGCCAATTTATTATCGCTGGGTGCAGTGGATTTCGGGATCATTATTGACGGGGCCGTAGTAATGGTAGAAGGTATGTTTGTAATACTCGATCACCGGGCCATGGAAATGGGGATGGAACGATTTAATAAAGTGGCCAAACTGGGATTGATAAAAAAGAACGGTGCCCAATTGGGTAAAGCCATCTTCTTCGCAAAAGTGATTATCATCACGGGCCTGCTACCCATTTTTGCCTTCGAAAAAGTAGAAGGCAAAATGTTCTCACCACTCGCCTATACATTGGGTTTTGCCTTATTGGGTGCTTTGATAACTACCCTTACCCTGGTGCCGGTACTGATCAGCATGTTATTAAAGAAGAATGTACATGAAAAACATAACCCCTTTGTGCATCACCTGACGGGTTTTATGCTGAAAGGATTTACAAACGCATTCAAAAGAAGAAAACTGGTGGTGCCGCTGGCACTAGTGGTAATGGTGGCCGGTTTGTATTCTTTTAAATACCTGGGATCAGAATTCCTACCTGAGTTGAACGAAGGCTCTATCTGGCTAAGGGTACAAACTCCATATAGCATTTCCCTGGATAAATCTGTGAGTGTTTCTACTGAGATCAGGAAAATACTGATGACATTTCCACAGGTAAAATATACCGTTGCTCAAACAGGCAGACCGGATGATGGAACAGATGTAGCAGGCTTTTACAATAATGAATTTTCGGTGATGTTATATCCTGAAGATGAATGGAAACCTAAAATTACAAAGGATGAATTGATTGATCAGATGACGGCAAAACTGTCCAGTATACCCGGTGCCAACCTAAACTTCTCTCAACCCATTATGGATAATGTGGAAGAAGCTGTATCGGGAGTAAAAGGCTCAATTTGCGTAAAGATTTATGGAGATTCTTTGAATTATATGGAAGCCAAAGTAGATTCTGTATATAATATCCTCCGCAATGTAAAGGGGATCGAAGATCTGGGTGTTATTCATAATGTGGGACAACCTGAACTGGATGTAAACCTCGATCAACAGAAAATGGCATTATATGGCGTGGCAACTGCCGATGCCAATGCAGTGGTAGCAATGGCTATTGGTGGATTAGCCGCTTCTTCACTGTATGAAGGCATTAAAATATTTGATATCCGGATACGGCTCCCGGAAGAATTCAGGAAAACGCCTGAAGATATCGGTAATCTACTGGTTCCAACACAAAATGGATCCAAAGTGCCTATTAAAGAAATCGCCTCTATCGACAAGAAAACAGGTGCCTGTTTGATTTTTAGAGATGATAATGAACGTTACTCCGCCTTGAAATTTTCTGTACGTGGTCGCGATATGGGAAGTACGATTGCAGAAGCACAGGCAAAAGTGAATGCAAAAATAAGTTTGAAAAGAGGATACTCAATGGCATGGCAGGGAGATTTCGAAAACCAGCAAAGGGCCGAAAAGCGGCTTTTACAGGTGGTACCCATTAGTCTTTTATTAATATTCCTTCTCTTGTTTACCATGTTTGGAAACCTAAAAGATGCCGGTCTGGTATTCCTCAATGTTCCTTTTGCAATTGTTGGGGGCCTACTGGCGCTTCACCTGACAGGCACCAATTTCAGTATTTCGGCAGGTATTGGCTTTATTGCCCTGTTTGGAATCTGTATACAGGATGGGGTTTTATTGATTACTGTATTTAAACAAAACCTTGAAAAGATACATGGTGCGTCAAATACACTCTATAGCGCCATTAAATTAGGCGTTAATTCAAGAATCAGACCTGTGATGATGACGGCGATGATGGCGGCAATTGGACTATTCCCGGCTGCTTTATCTCATGGCATTGGATCAGAAAGCTCTCGGCCTTTGGCAAGAGTGGTGATCGGAGGTATTTTATGCGCAATGATATTTTCGTTATGGGTATTCCCACTCATTTTTGCCTGGGCCTACAAAAATGTAGACACCAAGCATCAGAGTGATATTACTGAAAAGGACTAAAAATCGTGTTCCAGACGCGAATGTTCACTTTAGGTGAACGGGGCTGCTATTTCTATAGCGGCCCTTATTTTATCCTTATTTTAATATTTGACAAATCTAATTGATTTAAATTTGTATTCATTGCGTCTGGAAAACGTGGAATACTTCATTGATTAATTTAACACAAACAGATTAAATTAATTAATGATAAGTTCATATTCGTATTTCTGGCTGCGTTGAAAAACCAAATACCAGTAATCAATATGATACAATTTCCGCGAGTGAAAGGTTTAGTGAAATTTTTAATACCCGTTACACTTTTTTACGCAACCAATCTTCTATCACAAACTACTTCACATTCTGATACACTTGTACTAACCATCCAGCAGGCAGAAAAAAGATTTATTGATAGTAATTATCTTTTATTGGCTGCTAACTATAATGTAGATGCGCAAAAAGCATTAATACAACAGGCTAAACTCTGGGATAACCCGGTGTTAAATACTGATCAGGTAATTGCCGCCAATGGTAAATTCTTTCCCTATGGTAAAAACCCCGACGGATCTTATAGCGGCCAATATTATATCCAGGTACAGCAATTAATTAAAACAGCCGGTAAACGAGGGAAACTCATTAACCTCGCAACCACCAATGCAAAACTAAGTGAGCTTCAGTTGCAGGATGTAATCAGGAACCTTCGGTATCAGTTACACACCGACTATTATAATATCTCACAACAATTAGGCACCAAAGCCATTTACCAGGATCAAATGCAACAATTGAATAAGTTGTTGGCAGGTATGCAGGCGCAGTTATCGGTGGGTAATATTGCACAAAAGGATTATTTACGGATACAGGCATTACTGGTTTCTCTGGAACAGGATATGACGGATCTGGATAAATCCATTGCCGATAACCAGGCAGATCTCAGAACCCTGTTACAAGTAAAAGAAAATGTTTTTGTAAAACCCGCAGACAAACTGGATGCCAATCTTAGTGTATCCAATCTGGTGAATAGCGATCAGTTGGTAGAAACCGGTAAACAACATAATCCCTACTATCAGTTACAACAAACCCAGATACTGTATCAGCAACAAAACTTGGCTTACCAGAAATCATTACGCTCACCGGATATTACCCTGGGACCCAATTTTGACCGTAACTCAAATTTCGCCCCTAACTATGTTGGCTTGGGTATTTCATTACCCCTTACCATCATTAATAAAAACCAGGGAAATATTAAATCTGCAGAATTCAGTATCAAACAACAGCAGTCCTTGGCCAATAATGCAGAAACCGAATTGAGGAATAATATTGGCACCGCTTACCAGAAATTATTGCTTACCGTTAAACAGAATAGTGCTACCCAAAAAGATTTTTATACCAAATATGAAGCGATGTATAGAAATATTTTAAGTAGCTACCAGCAAAAGCAAATCAATTTGCTGGAGTTCCTTGACTTTTTTAATGACTATACCTCCTCACAACAACGTCTTTTACAACAACAACTGAATCTTCAATTGTCAAAAGATGAAGTGAATTATTACGCAGGTATGGATATTCTTAAATAATCATTATACATCATACACATGAATTATATGAACAAGTTTTTACCAGGTATCATGGCAGTTATTGTTTTAGGGATGAGTGCCTGCCATGAAAATAAAGAAGTAAAACAGGAAAGCACCAAATTCATGCTAAGTGATAGCATGGCAAAAATGATTGCCCTGGATTCTGTGGGCATCAGTTATATAGATGATGCCATTACATTAAGCGGAGAAGTAAGTTTCAATGAGAATAATGTAGTGAAAGTGTATCCACGTAGCAGCGGACAGGTAACGGAATCAAAAGTAACCCTGGGTGATAAAGTAAAAGCTGGTCAGGTGCTCGCCATTATCAGAAGTGCCGATGTGGCCGGAAGCTATTCAGATCTGTCCAGTGCCAATGCCGATATCAATATTGCCAAACGTCAACTCGATAATACAGAGAACCTGTATAAAAATAGCATCGCCAGCGAAAAGGAACTGCAGGAAGCCAAACAGAACTACGAAAAAGCTTTGGCAGCAAAAGGGAAAATTCAATCCATTATCAATATCAATGGAGGCACAGGTAGCAATGCAGCCGGTATATATACGCTTACCTCTCCTATAGATGGATATATCGTTGAAAAGAAAGTAAACACCGGAAATTTTATCAGATCTGATATGGGCGATTACCTGTTTACCATTTCTGACCTGAAAAATGTTTGGGTAAACGCCAATGTATTTGAAGTAGATATTCCGAAAGTAAAAGAAGGATACAATGTGTTGGTGAGTACACTCGCTTACCCCGATAAAAAAATCAAAGGAACCGTAGATAAAATGAGCGAAGTGCTTGACCCTACCAATAAAACTTTGCGCATACGAATCAAACTGGCTAATCCGGATCTTTTATTGCGACCAGAAATGTATGCAAGGGTAGTTGTATCCAATAAAGAAAATATTCGTGCCATTACGATACCTACCAAAGCATTGATTTCACTCAACGGAAAAACATTCGTAGTGGTATATAGATCAAACTCGGATATGAAAATTGCAGAAGTTGATATTTTAAAAGCAGCTGGCGACCAGACTTATCTGATAGGTGGTGTGAACAAGGGTGATAAGGTCATCGTTCAAAATCAATTACTGGTATTTCAACAGTTATTGAATCAATAAAATGAGCAATAGGATATTCTCAGTTTGCTAATTTCCACAATTTAGATTACTATGGTAAAGTTTATAAAAGCAATCATACATTTTTCACTCCGACACCGCTATTTCGTGTTTTTCATGACAGCGATTCTGGCGGCCATCGGGTTTGTGAGCTACCAGAATACACCCATCGAAACCTTCCCGGATGTTACCAATACGCAGATCATTATTATTACCCAATGGTCTGGACGAAGCGCAGAAGAAGTTGAAAAATTCATTACCGTTCCGCTTGAAACTGCATTGAATTCCGTTCAAAGAAAATCGAATCTGCGAACCACTTCTTCATTCGGACTTTCCTATATCCGAATCATTTTTGATGATGATGTAACTGATGAATTTGCCCGGCAACAGGTATTGAGTCGTATTGGTAATGTGGATCTGCCCGATGGCATTAAACCGGAAGTAGAGCCTCCATATGGCCCTACCGGTGAAATTTTCAGGTATACTTTAAAAAGCAATACAAGATCTATCCGTGAATTATATACCATTCAGGATTGGGTTTTGGATAAACAATTTAAAAGGGTACCGGGTGTGGCAGATGTAAATAGTTTTGGTGGGGAAGAAAGAAGTTTTGAGATCAGTGTAAATCCCAATAACCTGACCAAGTATGGCTTAACCTCTCTTGATGTATACAATGCCGTTGGTAAAAGCAATGTGAATGTGGGTGGCGATGTGATTGAAAGAAATGGACAGGCGTATGTGGTTCGTGGTATCGGATTACTCAACAGTATCAGTGAAATTGAAAATATCATTGTTACCAAGATGAACTCTGTGCCTATCCTGGTAAAAAACCTGGCACAGGTAAAAGAAGCCGGAAAACCGCGTCTCGGACAGGTATCCAAAGATACAGTGGGTGATGTGCTGGAAGGAATTGTAGTAATGGTAAAAGGGGCTAATCCAACAGAAGTACTCACCAAGCTACATGAAAAAGTAAAAGACCTGAATGAAAATGTGTTACCCAGTGATGTAAAGATCGATACTTTTTATGATCGAACGGTACTGATGGATTATGCAACACATACAGTAATCCATAACCTGATTGAAGGAATTATTTTGGTTACCTGTATTGTCATGCTGTTCATGGCCGATTGGAGAACTACCGTTACCGTTAGTATTATTATTCCACTCTCTCTCCTCTTTGCCTTTATGTGTATGCGGATGATGCATATGACGGCGAACCTGCTTTCTATGGGTGCCATCGATTTTGGGATCATCATAGATGGTGCAGTGGTAATGGTAGAAGGATTGTTTGTAGCCTTGGATAGTAAGGCCAAGGAAGTGGGCATGGAGAAATTTAATAAACTGGCTAAACTCGGTTTATTCAAACAGGTAGGCACTGAAATGGGGAAAGCCATCTTTTTCTCAAAGATCATTATCCTTACCTGTCTGGTACCCATTTTTGCGTTCCAGAAAGTGGAAGGTAAAATGTTCTCACCACTGGCTTATACCTTAGGGTTTGCTTTAGTAGGCGCATTGATCTATACCCTTACACTGGTACCCGCATTATCAAGTATTTTATTGCGGAAAAATGTACGCGAGAAACATAATTTCATTGTTATCTTCTTCGAGAAAGGGGTTAAATTCTTATTTGAGAAAGCCTATAAAGTTCCCAAAACCAGTTTATTGATTGCGGTAACTATTATGG
>CAIWKU010000172.1 GCA_903913355.1 uncultured Bacteroidota bacterium
GTAAAAATGGAAGTAGATGTAAAAACCAAATTCCAAACAAAAGATACCCAGGGGTATAATGTAATTGCGGAGATTCCGGGAACTGATCCAGCGTTAAAAGACGAAGTGGTTATGATTGGAGCACATTTGGACTCCTGGCAAACTGGAACCGGAGCTACCGATAATGCATCCGGATCTTCGGTGATGCTGGAAGCTATCCGCATCTTAAAATCATTGGGAATTTCCTTTAAAAGGACAATCCGGATTGGTTTATGGAGTGGTGAAGAAGAGGGATTATTGGGTTCCAGAGGCTATGTAAAGAAAACTTTTGCAGACCCTGCCACCATGCAGTTGCTCCCCGCACATGAGAAATTCTCCTCTTATTTCAATATAGATAACGGTACTGGTAAAATACGCGGTATTTATCTGCAGGGGAATGAAGCCTGTAAAGATATTTTTGCCCAATGGCTGGCTCCATTCAATGATCTGGGGGCAACTACTGTAACCGTTAGTAATACAGGTGGAACGGATCACCAGTCATTTGATGCGGTAGGACTGCCCGGCTTCCAGTTTATCCAGGACCCTATTGAATATGATACCCGTAACCACCATAGCAATATGGATGTGTATGACCATCTTTTGCCAGATGATCTAAAGCAGATTTCAACTATTGTAGCAGCTTTTGTATATGATGCCGCACAACGTGATGCAAAACTGCCACGTAAAGAATTACCTAAGCCAAGACCGGCCGGGGGGATGGGATTTTAAGTAATAGAAGGTTATAGGTTACTAGTTACGGGTTGGGTTTATCAGGTAAGACCTATCTGTTTTTATACCAATTCGTAACTAGTAACCAGTAACTATTAACTTCTATCTTGTATCCTTTAAAAATTCTTCCCATTCTTTTCCACATCTCACGACTAGTTAAAGCGCATTGGTATATTTGTTGCCCATGTCGAAATCAAGTGCCGATACACCATTGATGCAGCAGCATAGGGCCATCAAACAAAAATACCCTGACGCAGTTTTACTGTTTCGGGTAGGTGATTTTTATGAAACTTTTGGTGAGGATGCGATTGTAGCGTCTAAAGTTCTGGGCATTACTCTTACCAAACGAAATAATGGGGCAGCTTCCTCAAGTGAATTGGCTGGCTTTCCACACCATGCTTTAGATACTTACCTGCATAAACTGGTAAAAGCAGGTTACCGGGTAGCAATCTGTGACCAGCTGGAAGACCCAAAAACTGTAAAAGGAATTGTAAAACGAGGTGTAACCGAAATGGTAACGCCGGGTATTGCCACAAACGATAAGCTACTTGAAAATAATAGTAATAATTTTCTGGCAGCCGTTCATTTTACTGAAAACGAAATCGGAATTGCCTTTCTGGATATTTCGACCGGAGAGTTTTTTATTGCAGAAGGTAATGAAGAGTATATTGATAAACTATTACAAAGTTTACAGCCTGCCGAAGTTATTTTCCAACGTAGTTTTCAGAAAAAATTCAAAGAGGTATTTGGTGCCCGTTTCTATACTTACACAATGGAGAGTTGGATTTTTGATGAAGCATTTGCCAATGAAAGTCTTTTAAAACATTTTCAAACACATTCATTAAAAGGTTTTGGTATTGAAGATCTGCACCAGGGTATAGTGGCTGGCGGGGCAATTTTATATTACCTGAAAGAAACCGAACATCCCAATCTGCAACATATTACCTCCTTACAAAGGATGGAAAGAGATGATTTTTTATGGATGGATCGTTTTACTATCCGTAACCTTGAGCTTTTGCATACGGGTGTTGATAATGGAAACAGCTTATTAAAAGTGCTGGATAATACGGTAAGTCCTATGGGTGCCCGTTTACTCAGAAGATGGATGTTATTCCCTTTAAAAAATGAAATTAAAATCAATGAACGGCTGGATACGGTTTCCCTTTTTATATTAGAAACTGATTTACGAAAACAAATATCCCATTCTATTAAATTATGTGGTGATATTGAAAGACTGGTAAGCAAGATCCCTAATAAGAAGATCAACCCAAGAGAAGTCATGCATCTTGCCAAAGGCCTGCAGCAAACTGCATTGATTAAACAGGCTTGTGAAAAAAGTAGTAGCCCTTATCTGCAAAGACTTTCAGATGCCTTGAATGGTTGTCAGTTGATTGTTGAGAAAATACTCGCTGAGATTACTGATACACCACCGGTAGCCGCTGCCAAAGGAGGGGTTATTAAAGAAGGCGTTCATGCAGAACTTGACCAGTTAAGAAATATTGCATCCGGCGGAAAAG
The DNA here is from genome assembly GCA_903913355.1 of uncultured Bacteroidota bacterium. Lineage (GTDB taxonomy): Bacteria > Bacteroidota > Bacteroidia > Chitinophagales > Chitinophagaceae > Sediminibacterium. The sequence continues at coordinate 2,265 of CAIWKU010000172.1, forward strand.
ACTATCTTCAAGGCATACAGCACCGGGAAGCAGAAAAAACAGGTATCTCTTCGTTGAAAATCAGTTTTAATAATGTATTTGGTTATTATCTGGAGGTAACACATGCACATAAAAACAAAGTGCCCCCTGAGTGGATTCGTAAGCAGACCCTTGTAAATGCTGAAAGATATATCACGCCCGAATTAAAGGAATATGAAGAAAAGATCATGGGAGCAGAGGATAAAATTATGTCCATCGAACTGGCTCTTTATGATTCCTTACTACTAGCGCTTCAGGATTATATTGCGCCTATTCAGGTAAATGGAAATATACTGGCAACCATTGATTGCCTGATTTGTTTTGCAGAAAATTCGATTCAATTTCAATACAAAAAACCACAATTACACAATGGTTTTGAACTGGAATTAAAAGAAAGCAGACATCCTGTAATAGAACGGAACCTGCCCGTAGGTGATATCTATGTATCAAATGATATCGTTTTGGACCCGCTGAACCAACAGATCATAATTTTAACCGGTCCGAATATGAGTGGTAAGAGTGCCATCCTAAGACAAACTGCTCTTATTACCCTGATGGCACATATGGGAAGTTTTGTACCTGCCGCCTCTGCCTTGATACCTATTACCGATAAAATTTTTACGAGGGTAGGTGCGAGTGATAACATAAGTGGTGGGGAATCTACTTTTATGGTGGAAATGAATGAGACTGCCAGTATCATTAATAATATTTCTCAAAGAAGCCTGATATTACTCGATGAAATAGGGAGAGGCACATCTACCTATGATGGTATATCCATTGCCTGGAGTATTGTTGAATACCTGCATACCTCCCCTGCTGCACCCAAAACTTTGTTTGCTACACATTACCACGAACTTAATGAGTTAGAAGAAAAATTACCCAGGGTTAAGAATTATCATGTAACCAATAAAGAAGTAGGTAATAAAATTATTTTTTTACGAAAACTGGCCCCTGGTGGCAGTACACATAGTTTTGGTATACATGTAGCCAAAATGGCAGGCATGCCCCCCTCGTTGATTAACCGGGCCAATGATATACTGAAACAGCTGGAAGAAAAACATGTAGACGAAGAGGGGAAAGAACAAAAAGATAATTTCCAGAAAAATATACAAAACCTTTCCGCACCCAAAATGCAACTTTCTATATTTGATGCCCACTCACAAACATTTGAGGATATCAGGAAAATGCTGACAGATATGGATATTAATCGGCTTACTCCTGTAGAAGCTTTGATGAAACTTAATGAGATCAAGGGTTTGCTCAAATAAATACTATGAACCAAGAAATTGCTCAAATAGCCCTGGTGGTAAAAGACTATGATGAAGCCATTGCCTTTTATACACAAAAATTATCGTTTATACTTTTGGAGGATACACAACTCAGTGAAACCAAGCGCTGGGTTCGGGTTGCACCCAAAGGCTCCCATGGAACCTCTCTTTTGCTGGCCAAAGCTGCTAACCAGGAACAAGAATCAAGAATAGGGAACCAGACTGGTGGCAGGGTATTTCTGTTTCTGTATACGGATGATTTTTACAGAGACTATACATCCATGTTGGACAAAGGAATCCATTTTACTAGTCAACCAAGGAAAGAAGCTTATGGAACAGTAGTCGTTTTTGAGGACCTATATGGGAATCTTTGGGATATGATTCAAAGGAAAGAATAAATTAAGCTTGCCCTATCATCCCTTTACACCCAGGGTCCTAAGCTGACGCTATGTTTACGCTGAATCCGGAAAATAAATTTGCGGCAGCCTTCAATTCCGCTCATAGAAAAGCGACCCGGAATTAATTCCAGATCGCTTTTACCTATTATTTATTTTACTTCCTATCCGTATTTGTTTTTAATCCCCAGATTTCAATATGTGCCCGTATATCTTTGTGGTTAGGCAATGTTCTATAGACAAAAATAATTTTTTGCAAAGTTCGTTCTCCCCCATTTAAATCAATTATTCGACTTTCACCGGGGGCTTTAATAGGTGCATTAATATTAATATCCTGTTTGTCGCCACTAGCATAATGCACTTCAAGACTTATTAAATCAATAGGTGCATCCAGCACTTTGAACTTGATGGAAGCAAACCTGTTCGATCCCATAATCAAGATTTCTTCTTTTTCTTTTTTGAAATTAACAGTGGTTTTGCCAATTCTATGCCATCCGGTTTTGTCGCTGATAATCACTTCTGGTTTCTGCGCAAAAGCGCTAATATTACCCACTGTGATGGCGAGTAAAGTAATCAGTAATACTTTCTTCATTTCATTTATATTTACTTTGTAATCAAATTGATTCAGTGTAAAGGTGAATCTTCCTTAACCAGAAGCATTACATAAGAACGAGAAAAACTTACATAATCCCCATTAGGGCAATAACAGATCGAGTGATGTATTAGTAAGCTAATATTGAAGCAAATGAAACTACTATCCTCTTCTCAAATAAATGCATGGGATGAATACACCCTACTAAATGAACCAGTGACTTCGATTGACCTGATGGAAAGGGCTGCCAAGAAATGCACTGATTTCATTGTCAAAAAATATCCCGTTTCCCAACTGGTAAAAATATTTTGTGGAAAAGGAAATAATGGTGGTGATGGGTTAGCCATTGCCAGACAATTATTAAATGAAGGGTATCAAATCAGCATATATATTCTGGAAACTGGTAATAGTTCCCGTGCTGATTTTGAAAAAAACCTGGAAAGAGTTCAAGACCATAAACAGTTTATTCATTTTATTAGTAATACCTCTCAGTTCCCTTACATACAGCCAAATGAA
>CAIWKU010000173.1 GCA_903913355.1 uncultured Bacteroidota bacterium
TGGAAAAATCTGATCTCGGATTGATCATCGTAAAAGATTTCAACAGTTTTGTTGCCGTTAAAAAAACGGAAGCCAAAAAAATGTTACAGCTTGTTCAAAATGAAAAAATCAAAGGAACCAAATACAAAATTGTCATCGCTAAATAAGCCCCACGCAATGTGGATAATGATAAATTAGTGTATCTTTAAAACAAGATAGCTGCCATGCCCCTGCATCGTAATTTTACTTATTGGATTGATAAGCGTATCTGGAAATACTATTTCCTGATGCTCTCTCTTCAATTATCTAAACAATATACTTAAAAAACTCACCGAGAACTCTGCAATAAGCTAATAAAGCTGCTTTCAAAACTCAAAAAGCTCATCCAGAGATATCCCTTCATTATTAATTATCAAACAATGCCTCACTACCATACCCTTGGGTCCATCCCACATAAAAGACATACCCAATTCAGAAAACCGGATGGAAATTTATATTCAGAGCAATTGTTTTCAACAGAAGGATTTAGTAATGATTATTCTTTATTGTATCACCTGTATCCACCCACACGCATAACATACACAGATGAACCAATAAATTGTATGCCCAAAGTGGCGGAAGAGAAAATGCTCAAACATCGAAGCTTTGAAGGTTTTCAGATTCAGCCCGAAGCAGACTTTCTTCATAGCCGTAAAACCATATTGGTAAATTCGGATTGTCATATTGTATTAGCCGCACCTCAGCAAAGTCTTACACAATACTTTTACAAAAATGCCGATGCCGATGAATTGATTTTTGTGCATGAAGGAAGCGGTAAACTGATATCCCAATACGGTGAATTAGCTTTTGGTTATGGTGATTACCTGGTAATTCCGAGGGGAACCATTTACCAGATTCAGTTTTCTGCCAGCCAAAATCGCTTATTGATTGTGGAAAGTTTCAGTCCAATCAGGTACCCCAAAAGATACGTTAGCAATCATGGACAGTTGTTGGAAAATTCTCCTTTTTGTGAGAGAGATATACGCCGCCCCGAAAATTTGCAAACAGTTGATGCAACAGGTGATTTCCTAATTAAAACAAAAAAGAAGGGAGAATTATATGGCTTGCATTACGCCCATCATCCGTTTGATGTTATTGGATGGGATGGATGCTGCTATCCATTCGCTTTTAGCATACACGATTTTGAGCCGATTACAGGTAGGGTTCACCAGCCTCCTCCGGTACACCAAACTTTCGAGGCAAATAATTTTGTGGTTTGTAGTTTTTGTCCCAGATTATATGATTATCACCCCAACGCAATTCCTGCACCGTATAACCATAGTAATATTGACAGTGATGAGGTTTTGTATTATGTAGATGGCGATTTTATGAGTCGCAAAAATGTAACCCGGGGAATGATTACCCTGCATCCCGCAGGCATTCCACATGGGCCACACCCCGGGGCAGTGGAAAAAAGTATCGGGAAAAAGGAGACAGGAGAACTGGCTGTAATGATTGATACTTTCTATCCCCTGCAACTGACCATCGAGGCACTCGAAATTGAAAATCCGGGATATACCATGAGTTGGGCAGAATAATGGGATATGCGTTCGGGAAGGATGTTAGTGGTTGGGTAAAATTTGCTGAATTTCCCATCAATACAAAACTTCCCCCACCTGCCAACAGCCAACCGCCTCCACCAAATTTTATTTTTATTTCAAAAAAATGCTAACTTATCATCCTAAAAAATTGCCATATGATTAAATTCAGCGACATCAAAATCGGGGATTATGTAAAAGCGGAGTATGAGGGACAGATTTGGGAAGGAGAGGTGGTGGATTTAAATGGAGATGAAAAGCAGGTTTGCGTAGAAACCTCTGTTCAGGAATTCTGGTTTGAGCCGGCACACTTGTTTCCCATCGAACTCAGCGATGAGGCATTACAGAAACTCAGTTTTCAAAAACATATCAACGATGACGGATCGGTTAAATACATGAAAGGGTCCTTTCGCATTATGATACCCACCGAAAATGATTTTTCTGCTATTGAAATGTGGTATCGGGAAGACAGAAGACATCATCCGGATGTACATTATGTCCATCAGTTACAGAATCAGTATCATGATATGACCAAGATACATCTTACTTCGGCACCGATGAACTAAGAGGAGGGAATGTCGAATAATGAACAAGGGATGATGAAGTGGGTACGAATAATACATCATCATTCCTTGTTCAATCATGCCTGTTCGATATCCCTTATGTTTTTTTTATTATTTTTAAGCAGAA
>CAIWKU010000174.1 GCA_903913355.1 uncultured Bacteroidota bacterium
AAGTATGTTTATTACCCGTGAAATGCACTGTTGGCAAATGGCTATTAATGTTACCCCCATCGGACTGTATCGTTCCTTCAATATTACCATTAACCCCAAATCAGGTATTTTACGAGATCTTAAGATTAACCGAAGCAGAACTTTTTCTAATTATTGATGATCATGCGCAAGGTAATAGTCCCACATAATTTGAAAAATCTTTTCTTTCAGTTCTTTGGTGGTTAAATTATCAGGACTTACCGGTGGCAAAAAATGCATTTCTAATCTATGGGGTATCATAAAAAAGAACTTGTTTGCCGGTAATACTTTTTTGGTATGAAAGAGTATGGCAGGAAGTATGGGTTTACCGGTATCTTCCGACAAGCGGAATGCACCATCATAAAATTTCTTTAACGGGTCTGTTGTTCTGTTACGGGTTCCTTCAGGATAGATCACCATATCCAGACCGATTGCCAGCATTCTTTTCATCTCATCATAACTTTTCCTACGACTTTCATCACTGTTTCTATCCACCAAAACACTGCCAAATCCATATACCCAACCAAATATGGGTACTTTGGTAAATGTTTTCTTGGCTATGGTTTTATTGGCCCTGGGCATAAAGGGAGTACTTACGGGCACATCCATCAGGCTATTGTGATTACAAACAACTATATAATTGGTGCCTTCCTGAAAATTTTCCTTTCCTTTTACTTTTAATGGACAGCCAATCAGGTTCAAATAAATAATCATCCAAACCCTGGATACTTTTCTATGCCATCGCGCTTTTGCAGGATCATTCAGAAAAAAGCAAGGTGAATAAAACAAAATGGCAATAAACAGGGTGCTGATAAAACATAATAAACCCCAGATTGCCCAAATGCGGCCAAATACCTCAATAAACAGGTTTGTTGATTTTTTTTGTATACCGTCAGCCTTGCTATTCATTCCGATTGCTTGTTTTGTAAATGTCTAATTTTCGGGGTTAACCACCGGGTTCCAGTCAATGGGACTGAGCCCCTGTTTAACCAATAACTCATTCGTTTTGCTAAAATGCCTGCATCCAAAAAAACCTTTATCCGCACTAAAAGGAGAGGGGTGCGCTGCTTTTAAAACATAATGCCTGGTTTCATCAATCAATACCTGTTTTTCCTGTGCAAATCTTCCCCATAATAGAAATACAATCCCCTTTTTCTCCTCCGATATTTTACGAATCACGGCATCTGTAAAATCCATCCATCCAACTTTTGAATGACTAGCCGGCTCATTGGCACGAACACTCAACACGGCATTCAATAATAATACACCCTGTTCTGCCCATTTGGTAAGGTTGCCTGTTTTGGGGATGGCCATACCCAGGTCTTTATTCAATTCTTTATAAATATTACCCAGGGAGGGTGGTGCAGGAATACCATCCGTAACAGAAAAACTCAAGCCATGTGCCTGACCGGGACCATGGTATGGGTCCTGGCCTAGAATCACCACTTTCAATTTATCAAAAGGTGTTTTATTAAATGCATTAAACAGCAAAGAGCCCGGTGGATAGATGATGGCACCCGAAGCTTTTTCCGTTTTCAAATGTGCAACAATCTGTAAAAAATAGGGTTTGGAAAATTCATGCCCCAATACCTGTTTCCAGCTATCTTCCATTTTTACATCCATACTGATCGATTGATTGATTCTGGTCTTGGACGAATGTACAAAAAACAGGCAGGGTAATCAAGGGTATATAGGAATTCACTGTTTAGATATACCAGGTAGCTTCTAATGACAAAGAGATATTTACCGAATCACCTTCCTGCAAATGTGCATCCATTGTTTTCACAGAAAAGGATTTGTGGGGTAATTGAATAACCGCTTCATAATAAGTACCCCAAAAAATCAGCTCTTTGATAGTTGCGGAGATTGATTGCTTTTCAGGAGAAACCAAACAAAAATTCTCCGGTCT
>CAIWKU010000175.1 GCA_903913355.1 uncultured Bacteroidota bacterium
CTACATTAAAGGAAGCGATTGAGTTCTGTGCATTTTTAGCATAGGCTTTTTTAAATGCGTCAGCCGCTTTTAATGTGAACTTTAATAGTGTGAGACTATCCAGGTCTTTATCCTTGTTTTTCACATTCACAAACAGATCACCAAATTGCAGGTATTTATTTTCGTTAAGGGTTCCCGCAGCATCTGCTTTATCATAAGTATCCGTTTTTTGGGTCAGGGTATAATTCCTGTCCATATACTCCATTTCAAACTCCTCCCATGATGGATCTTTTGGATACAATTGTTTGGCAACATCCAGGTATTTTTTGAAATTATCTTCGTCCTTACTTCTAACATAATGATCGATTATAAATTTATATACATCTGCATACCCTTCTCCTCCTACTTTATTATCTGCCAGTCTTGCATAGGCTTTCACCGCATCATCCATTTTACCTGCGTTCTGGTAAGCATAACCCAGATACAAGATTGAAGTTGTATCAAATTCACTGTTGGATTTGGTCCATTTGTTTTTAAAAATAACATCGCTGTAATTCAAGGATGCCTGAAAATCTGCTGCCGCATCATCCCATTTTTTCTTATTGAATACTTTGATTGCTTCCGTATAGGTAGCTGCATACATATCAAAGAAACCATCGGGTCCTTTTTCTTTAATCAATGCAAAATTGGGATCTGCCTGCATATATTTTTTAAAAGCTTCATCTGCATCTTTGAATGCATTGGGATATTTGGCTCTTAAAACTGTATCCTTATAGAAAATAGCATACAATCTGGATTTCCAGTACCATCCTTCCGGTTTTGCCTGTGCTTTCGGATCGGCCATGATTTTATCGATCTCTGTTTTGGCATCTTCAAACTTGTTCAGGATAAAAGCTGTTTGAAATTTCTTAAAGTCCTGCGCACGGCTTATCTGAAAACCGGTAACCAGGATAAGCGTAAGCAATAAAAGCTTCTTCATAAGGGGAGGTTTTATTATTGATTTTCTGTGTTTGATTCTGTTGATGGATCTGTTGGTGGTGCATCCTGATCAGTATTTCCTTCTGCTCCTTCCGTACCTTCTGTTTCTGTCAGTTGATCAACCACAGTTGCAGGCTCTTCTGCTTCTTCAATTTGGGAAATGGCTGCTATTTCATCTCCTTCATCTAACTTAATCAGTGTTACACCCTGTGTGGCCCTGCCGGCTTCCCGTATATCCTGTATTCCCGTTCTGATGGTGATACCGGATTTGCAGGTAATGATCAGATCCTCTTTTTCTGTTACATACAAAATACCCACCAAACTACCGGTTTTTTCGGTTACATTAATGGTTTTTACACCTTTTCCGCCACGATTGGTAATACGGTATTCATCAATAGCCGTTCTTTTTCCAAATCCTTTTTCACTTACCACCAATATTGTTCTGGTTTCATCTGCACTATTAATACAGATCATACCTACTACCTCATCTGTATCATCATCTACTTCAATACCCGCTACCCCAATCGCTCCCCTGCCGGTAGAACGAACTTTTGATTCGGGGAAACGAATCGCTCTTCCACTTTTCACAGCCAGCATGATCTCCTGGGTGCCATCCGTCATTCTCGCAGAAAGCAGTTCATCCCCTTCCACAATAGTAATGGCATTTACCCCATTGGCTCTTGGGCGACTGAAATCTTCCAGTGAAGTTTTCTTGATGATGCCTTTCTTGGTACAAAGTACGATATAATGATTTTGTACATATTCTTTGTCGTCGAGTTTCTTTACATCAATAATGGCTTTTACCTTATCATCACCAGGTAATTGAATCAGGTTTTGAATGGCCCGGCCCTTACTTTGTTTTTCTCCTTCGGGTATTTCATATACTCTTAACCAGAAACAACGTCCCTTTTCTGTGAAGAACATCATGGTACCATGGGTAGAGGCCACGAAAAGATGTTCTACATAATCTTCTTCCCTGGTTTTTGATCCGACTGCTCCTCTTCCACCCCTGCGTTGCTGGCGATATTCGGTAGCAGAAGTTCTTTTGATATAGCCTAAATGAGAAATGGTGATCACCACATCTTCGTCTTCTATCAGGTCTTCAATCCGCATTTCATCAGCCAGGTATTGGATTTCCGTTTTACGGGGATCGCCAAATTTCTCTTTGATCTCTACTAATTCTTTCTTGATCAATTCATAGCGCATAAATTCATTTCCCAGCAGTTCTTTCAGGTATTTGATGGTAGCGATCAATCCGTTGAATTCTTCTACGATCTTATCCCTTTCCATTCCTGTTAAACGCTGTAACCTGAGTTCCAGAATGGCTTTGGTTTGGGCTTCGGAGAAACCATCTTCCTGCTGGTACAATTCATTGGTTACATCAGAAAACAATGCTTCATTGAGTTTCCATTTCTCTTCCCGACTTTTCTGCATCAAAGCTTCTTTGGCTTCATCGGGTGTTCTGCTGGCACGGATCAGGGCAATCACTTCATCCAGGTGATCCAGTGCTTTCAGGTAACCTTCCAGTATATGGGCCCTTTCTTCTGCTTTACGCAGTTCAAATACAGCCCTTCTGATCACTACATCCATCCGGAACGCAATGAATTCTACAATCAGTGTTTTCAGGTTCATAATGCTGGGTCTGCCATTGCTGATAGCCACATTATTGATACCATAACTGGTTTGTAGTTCTGTGAATTTGTATAATTGGTTGATGATTACCTGCGCTACCACATCTCTTTTCAGATCCAACACAATACGCGTTCCTTCGCGCATATTGCTCTCATTGTTCACATGGGCAATGCCTTCAACTGTTTTTTCATTTACGAGTTGGCCAATACGATCGGTGAGGGCATCCCTATTTACCTGGTAAGGAACTTCCGTAATTACAATCTGCTCGCGTCCGCTCGGTTTGGTATCTACCTGGCATCTTCCACGAAGTACTACCCGACCACGACCGGTTAAGAATCCTTGTTTTACACCCTCCATTCCGTATATTATACCTCCGGTAGGAAAATCAGGGGCTTTGATAATTTCCATTAATTCCTCAATGGTAATCTCTCTGTTATCGATATAGGCAATACAGCCGTCAACCACTTCGCCCAGGTTATGGGGCATCATATTGGTGGCCATACCCACGGCAATACCAGATGAACCATTTACCAGTAATTGGGGAATACGGGTAGGCAATACAGTGGGTTCCTGTAATGAATCATCAAAATTCAATTGGAAATCCACGGTTTCCTTTTCAATATCTGCCAGCATGGCTTCAGCTATCTTCTGCAAACGGGCCTCGGTATAACGCATGGCAGCAGGTGGATCACCATCCTGGTTGCCAAAATTACCCTGACCATCCACCAGGGTATAACGCATGGTCCATTCCTGGGCAAGACGTACAACGGTATCATAGATAGAAGCATCTCCATGTGGGTGATATTTACCCATTACTTCCCCAACAATACGGGCAGATTTTTTATAAGGCTTGTTGCTGTTGTTGCCAAGTTCATTCATGGCGTACAAAACACGGCGGTGAACGGGTTTGAATCCATCCCGTACATCCGGTAATGCCCGGCCAACGATCACAGACATCGAATAATCGATGTAAGCGGTCTTCATTTGCTCTTCAATATTTACCTGTATGATGCGATCGTTATCGCTCGTTTGCTGAGGTAACTGGTTCTCTTCCATGTTTAGGTTCTGGTGCTGAATTTAGACTGGTTACAGGATGTAATACACACCTGTTTTACAGGATGGCGAAGATAGCTTTTTTCGGGGCGGAAAGGGCAGAAAAATGGCTGTTTTTTAAGGGGTTTTATCCACAGTTGTGAAATCCCGGAAAGCCCTTTTTTACCCTCCATTTTGTGTATGCCTGACTGATAAACAAAAAGGGTTCCCTTTTTCACGGAAACCCTTTCTGGTATTGAGTTGTACAATATCTAATTCACTCTTTTCACACCCGATCCGCCGCCTTTATTACTTACCAGCGATGCATTCCCTTTATAATACACATCACTTCCCCCACTGGCCGTTACATGAATCTCCTTATTGGCGGTAATATGGATATCACTTCCCCCACTGCTTTCAATGGTAGAAAAATTGGTATTCAGATCATACGCATGAATATCGCTTCCGCCACTCGCAATGATATGGGCTTTCTCGGTTTGTCCGGAAATATAAGCATCTGATCCACCACTTACATGCAATGACAACTGATCCGTTTTCACTTTGCCCTTGAAATCAGAACCTCCGGAGAAACGCAATTGTAAGTTGGTGCTGCGTATTTCGTTGTCCACATACACATCCGATCCCCCTCCCGCTTTTATCCCATCCAGTTCCTTAGCAGATACATAGGCTTTCATCTTGCGGTTTCCCCAGTTCATTTTCCAACCACTACCTGGTTCCAGACCTATTTTTAATACCCCGTCTACCACTTCCACCCGTATCATATCCCTGTATTCTTCTGTTGTTGCACTTACTGCTACTGCTTCTTCATTACCCTGACTCAGATAAAGATCAACTCCTCCACCGATTTCAATTGCATGGTATCCGTGAACTTTTCTGGGTTGTGCATTGGCATCATGCACGGTTTTTTGTGCAAACAGGCTTGCACAGCTAAATAGGATCATCAGTAGAAGCAGGCTGGAATTTTTCATATCTAGGTTTTTCCATATGACGATTGAACGGGATAAATGTTACAGTTCTATTCCTTACCCGCAAGTGTTTATCTTTAGGGTGATGAACACGCAAAAACATATTCTTCTTTTTGGGGCAGGTAAATCCGCATCGGTTCTGATCGACTTCCTGAAACAGAAAGCCATAACTAATCAATGGAAAATTACCGTAGCGGATGTTAATTCCGATGCCATCCTTGCAAAACTGGGAAACCATCCACTAACAGAGGCAGTGGCTTTGGATATAACCGACGATTTGCAGCGAAAGGAACTGGTGCGTTCTGCAGATGTGGTGATTGCTTTATTACCTCCTTCTTTGCAATATAGGGTGGCATTGGACTGTCTTCATTTTGGCAAACATTTTCTAACTGCCTCTTATACTGACCCTGATATTCAGCTTTTAGCCAATGAGATTCAGCAAAAAGGTATTCTTTTTCTCTGCGAGATGGGACTTGACCCAGGAATTGATCATATGAGTGCGATGCAAATGATTCATCGGATCAAATCATCCGGCGGCAAGATTCATTCTTTTCGTTCGCATTGCGGTGGATTGGTGGCTGCGGAAAGTGATACGAATCCCTGGCATTATAAATTCAGTTGGAACCCGCGGAATGTGGTTATTGCCGGAAAAGCCGGGGCGGTTTATCTGGAGAATGGGGAATTGAAAAAACAGTCTTACCAAACACTTTTTTCTGATTGTGAATTGTTGGCTGTACCGGGACAAGGCCCGCTATGCTTTTATCCCAACCGTGATTCTTTGGGTTATATCCCTATTTATGAAATGGAAGAAGCGACCCGTTTTATCAGAACTACTTTACGTCACCCGGATTATTGCAAGGGATGGAATACCGTTATTCAAATAGGATTAACGGATGAAGTGGAATTGATTCATACAGACGGATTATCCATTGCATCTTTTTTTGAGATGCATTTCAGTAAAAGCGGTATCATGGTAAATGAATTATCTTCTGTTCAGCAAAAACAATTTGAATTTCTGGGATTATCAGATACCAGCCTGATTAATAAAGGGGATTGCACTGCTGCTGATATCTTGCAATGGATATTGGAAAAAAAATGGGCTTTGCAACCGGAGGATAAGGATTTGATTATTATGGTGCATGAGATTGGGTATTCCGTTCCGGATAATAAAGGGAAGAGGGAGTCAGCAACAATAACTGCGGAATTGATTGTTACGGGTGAAAATAGTGTACATACAGCGATGGCTAAAACCGTGGGTTTGCCTTTGGGGATTGCTGCTTCACTGATACTGGAAGGGAAGATTAGGGAAACCGGTTTGCATATTCCTACCGTTCCGGGAATTTATGTGCCTGTGTTGGAGGAACTAGAGAGGTATGGAATTGGGTTTGTGGAAAGAGATGGATGAGGCCAACCAAGGCACCAAGGCACGGTTTGATTTTTTTTGATTGGATGTTTTGGTATACAATTTTGAGTCTACAGGTTCGGGGTATCTGTAAACTCAGCAGCAAGTACCATTCATCAGCGACCCAAACTGTGCCTTGGTGCCTTAGTGTGAGATTTATTTTTTGGTTTTAACTTTCCCCTCTCCGCCCCCATTAATCACCCATTCATAATCCAGTTGTCTTTTCTCCAGGTTAGCGGAGATTACTTTTATCCATACAGGATCTCCCATCCTGAATACCCGACCACTTCTCCTTCCCACCAGGCTATAATCTCCTTCCACCAACCGAAAATCA
>CAIWKU010000176.1 GCA_903913355.1 uncultured Bacteroidota bacterium
CCAGTACTGCTGGGGTTTTTAATAAACGGGTTTTGTGTCCAGAAATCTATGTATTGAATATTCCCCGTTTCAAAATCAGTTTGGTCAAGTGCCCGCATCAATCCACCCCAGCGGGAAGATGGATTGGATAATTTTCCATTGGCATCTATTTGTGTTTTCCTGCTCTCATAATTATACGGACCTCTTTCCGTTGGATAATAAGCAAGGTCAAATGTTGTAGTTAGAACATCTGTGATATTGGTAGTCTGATTTGGAAATAATTCCGTAGTATATACCTGTCTAACTCTCGGATCACTCAATTCTGTAAGGTTACTTCTTAAGGGATTGCTAAGACTGTTTTTATCCTGAAGATTGGCCTCAATATTATACCAGGCAAGTTTTGCCCTGTTAAAATTATAATCAATGGAATCCATTAAAGACGCTTCAGGAAAAACCGGATTACCCTGTGGTGTTGACGCCAATGCCCAGGATACTATTGGAAAACGCAGATCAATATTACTTTGCGTACCTTCAAAATCATCGATATAAATCTGCCCCTGGCTTCCACTGCCTATCTGAGAAGGGTGACCAGGCTTTAAAACCGCACCCTCACCATACGCATTGATAAATGATTTTGCTTTGGTTGAATAAAAAGGTAACCGGTTCAGAAATCGGGTAAGTCCTGGCAATTCTGCCCGATAACTTGCATCCAGCCCATACATAGTATTCCTGATCGGGTCTTCACCATATCCTGTTTTTGTAAAGAAAGGTCTTTCTGCAAGTCGGGCTATAGTACCTCCAATCGTAACTTGTTTATTCGCAACATAATCTAATCGAAGTCCCGTAAAGGTTCTCTGCTGCACACCAAAACCTGTGTTGTTTTCAAAGGAAACATTTACCGGAATATTAGAGCTGAGAATTCCCTGGTTAATGATTTTAACCGTCCCTAAATTATAATCCACAATATAATCAAAGCCTTCCTTCAGTAACTGACCTCCGGCAGTTACTGTAACAGACCCTTGCGGGATATTAAATGTATTTAACTGAATTTCAGATCCACCCGCACTTCCTTTTACCTGACCCTGCATGACAAATCGATTCAGGTTGGCATAGGTTTGTGCAATGGCTTTAATAGAATCATACAATTGATAATACACGTACTGCTTTTTCAAAGCAGTTGGCATACCAGCAAATGCAAGCGTATCCAGGTCACGGCCAAATGGTTCCAGTAATGGAAATACAATCCGACCCATTTTAGATAATACCGTAAAGCTGTCAATATAGTCAAACATCCCATCGGGTTGCGGATCATTATGACTATTTAACCTATCCAGATGTAAGATGGTTAATAAAGACTGTCCACTGACTGCCGGTGCACTGATAGGTAAATATCTTTTCATTCCACCTCCCGGATCATTGTATAAAACATTCATTTGAAAACCATCCTGCTGAATTGCACCAAACAGATCCAGCGAATACACGTTTTTCATCATCAGGCCCCAGATAGGCAGATTGGTTCTTTGTGAAGTAGCTTTTAACAATTTCAGGAATAATTCTTTCTGAACGCCATTGGTAGAATCCAATGCCATATCCTGTGAAAACTCTCCTACCTGATAGGCCCTTCCATTATAGGTATATTGATAAGCCACTCCCAATACTTCATCGGGTTGGAGTTGAACATTTAAGGATAGAAATCCAATCTGCGGACTAAAATAATATTCTGATGGGTTTAATTTGCGCGCAAAAGTTCTTTCAAAATCATCTACCGGTTTTAGCCCTTTACTCAATAACACCGAATTTACCAGAGACGGGTTTCTGGCACTCGGTGTATTATTCAGAGAACGGTACAAATCGTTATTCCCATTATCAGGCAGGGCATTGGATGTAAGTGAGTGAATAACCCCCGTATTATATGGATTGGTTTCACCCAAGTCCATAAAACCCACAATATCTCTTACATTAGTAGTAGCCCCCGTTCTGTTGGTTACCCAAACTTCCATCCTCACTATCTGAACTTGTGAGCTTACAATAGGCAGCTTAGACATGGCCGTATTGTAATTATTTCTGAAATACTGTCCTAACAAAAAGTGTCTGTTCTCTTCATAGTCATCCAGCGTTTTTTGAAAAGGCTGTGTTGAAGCACCGCCTTGTAAGCCAACGGATTGTCGGGTAGATCTTTGGTTTGCAATGGCTGCGGTTACAAATAATTTGCCGAACTGCAGTTTGGTTTTGATACCAAAAAGATTTTGCGCACTCGGTATCAGTGTACTCCTTGATTGAAAAGAAATATTACCTGCTTCAATATTTTTGATGATCTCATCTTCCATCCCTTTATAATCCAGCTTCAGCTGGTTATCAAAACCCAGGTTGGATAAAGTATTATAATTAATCGGAAATTTTAGCTTATCGCCAATACTGGCATTCACATTCAACTTCGCACTCATATCAAAATCAAACCCACCATTTTTTCTGGCCCGCTCAGGTAGCGTAGGGTTATTGATATTCTGACCCTGGTAACCGGCCATTACATTTACTTCACCTGTGGGTTTGATATCTGTTTTTAAACCATTGGGTCCTACACCAAAAATCCTGTCAAACAGATTATCAAAAATTCGCATTTTCGGTCGGGGGACTTTGAGGTTAAGTGCGGTGAGTGCATCTGCTCTTCTCTTAAAATAATCCTCTTCTGATTGTTGCGCACTGATTCGCCAGAATTCTTCGAAAGTTAATGCGGTTGGTTTTCTGTAATAGCTATTCCCAATCTTTTCAACAATATAATACTGACGGGTTACAGGATCATATTCAATCGTTTGTTTAATCAATGAAGTATCATTGATATTAAAGGGGTTCATGCTCGGGTTACTAAATGGATCCCCCCTCCTGTCGCTTATCGGAAAGCGCAGAGAATCTGTCTGCTGTGCCCTGCTATGAAAACCGGCAAGTAGAAAGACCAAGAAAAAAGCACATTTGCTGAATACCTTCAAACCCTTACAATTGGTTAAGTAGAAATTGGAGCGATAGCTGTGAGATTTGGTTATTTAGAAATAAGGGTGATTATAGGCTTTTTAATGATTGTTTGATAATTTCCTCCAGACTTGCATTTTCTGCTACTGATCCTATTGTCTTTTTCACTGCCTGCTCAGCAATTGCCCGCCCAATTCCCAGAGCAATTAAGGCATTAACTGCATCTGTATCTATTGATTGAACCATCCCCGCAGTTACAAATCCACCCGTTACAGCCGCTTTACCCAATTTATCACGCAATTCAACCACCAAACGTTCTGCCGATTTCTTTCCAATTCCTTTGATCCCTTCCAGCTGTCTGGTGTTGCCCTGTATGATTGCTGTTGCAATTTCATCAGGTCGTAATCCAGATAACATCATTCTTGCTGTAGAAGCGCCAACACCCGATACACTGATCAGTTGTAGGAACATTTCTTTTTCAGCCAGTTCAGCAAAGCCGAACAGGGTTTGCGCATTCTCAGTAATATGCAAATGAGTAAAGAGCAGACCGCTTTCCTTATTGCTGATGGCAGAATAGGTATTCAGACTAATCTGAAGCTCATATCCAACGCCATTTACATCCACCACAATACGGGAGGGTGTTTTAACAGCAAAATGTCCTCTTACAAAAGCGATCATACCAGTGCCAAAAATATGCTAAAATCGTTTCTTGAAGGGAACTTTATTAATTATCATTCAAATTGAATTTTTATTTTATATCAAAGGGGATTAGAATCTATCTCCTCAGTCTTATGTTATTGATAATCAGTTAGTTTTCATAGAACCTATTCTTTTTATTTTACAAGAAGGTTTTATCACACAATGGACAGACAAACAATGGGTTATATAAAAATTATCCCATTGTTTTTGAAAAGCAGTTAGTATTGCTAAAGATTTGAGTGAGGCAATAACCGAACAGGTATACATTGTAAACAAATCTTTATAGATATTTGCGCCAATCTTAGATGCTAATTATGGGTAAACTAAAAGCTGCCATCACTTCTGTTGGAGGATATGTTCCGGAAACCAAATTAACCAATTTCGACCTGGAGAAAATGGTTGACACGAACGATGAATGGATTCGTACCCGTACAGGTATCGAGGAGAGAAGAATTTTAAAAGAGCCCGGAAAAGGGAGTAGTGATATGGCCATTATGGCTATACAGGAAATTCTCCGTAAGAAAAATATGGACCCTACTGAAATTGATTGCGTAGTCTGCGCCACAGTTACCCCGGATATGGTATTCCCGGCAACCGCCAATATCATTTGCGATAAAATTGGTGCAACCAATGCCTGGGGATTTGACCTGAGTGCTGCCTGCAGTGGTTTTCTCTATGCACTTACAACTGGCGCTATGTACATTGAAAGTGGGCGATATAAGAAAGTAATTGTTGTGGGAGTAGATAAAATGAGCGCCATCATCGATTATACAGACCGCGCAACCTGTATCATATTTGGAGACGGCGCAGGAGCAGTTCTATTAGAACCTTCTACAGATGAGAATGGTATTTTAGATAGTATTTTAAAAAGTGATGGAAGCGGTCGCCAATACCTTCATATGAAAGCCGGTGGCTCGGTAAAACCTGCAACGATTGAAACCGTAATGGCCAAAGAACATTATGCATTCCAGGATGGTCAGCCCGTTTTTAAATTCGCAGTAAAAGGTATGGCTGATGTAAGCGCAGAATTACTGGAAAGAAACGGACTCACGGGAGAAGACATAGCCTGGCTGGTTCCTCATCAGGCCAATCTTCGGATTATTGATGCTACCGCCAATCGCATGGGTTTACCCCGGGAAAAAGTAATGATTAATATCCAGAAATACGGAAACACCACCGCAGCTACTATTCCGTTATGCTTATGGGACTGGGAAAAACAATTAAAAAAAGGCGATAATATTGTACTGGCAGCATTCGGTGGAGGTTTTACCTGGGGCGCTACCTGGGTAAAATGGGGGTATGATGGGGAGGCATAGGCAGAGCTATTTCTATTTTCCCGGAATGCATTATTATACTGCTTAATTGTTTAATGGTTACATGGCTATAGATACCTATCACCCTACAAATTTATCCAAAATAGCATCATTCGTCTTAGCCATATAACAATTAAACCATTAAACAATTTAGCCTTCAATAATTTGACCCCTATACAACCAACCCAATATCATGAAAAAAAAATTCCCTCTAACCGGTATCAGTTCAGTTGCAATACATTCTTCAGGTCATGAAAATGCAGATTTTTCGCACCTGACTCCCATTTTCGCAACTTCCACTTTTACTTTCGATTCAGCACAACAGGGTATGGAACGTTTTGCGGGTGAGGACAAAACGAAAATCTATAGCCGCTGGGGAAATCCCACTTTCACTACTGCGGAAGAAACGATAGCAGCATTAGAAGCCTTTGGTATTTTGCAGGATGATGGAAGTCCCTTGCAACTCAAAGCCTTATTACATTCTAGTGGTCAGTCTGCGATGGCCACACTTTTTCTAAGTACCTTATCTGCGGGTGATACTGTTCTATCACACTATTCTTTATATGGAGGCACCCATGAAATTATGCACAAAGTGCTGGGAGCAAATGGTATCAAAACCACCATCATTGATATGCGAGATCTTAACCAGGTTAGAGAGGCTATCAAAAAAGATCCCAGTATTAAATTGGTGCATATTGAAACCCCCGCTAATCCCACTATCAAATGTGTAGATATTGAAGAGATAACCATCATAGCGAAAGAACATAATCTGCTTGTTTCGGTGGATAATACTTTCGCAACGCCTTACCTGCAACAACCTTTTCAATATGGAGTAGACTTTGTTTTTCACTCTACTACCAAATTTTTAAATGGCCACGGTACATCTATTGGAGGTGTATTGATTGGTAAGGATCTCCATTTTATGAGCACAAAAGCATGGAAATGGCATGCGCTATTAGGTGGCAATAGTAATCCCTTTGATGCTTTTTTATTGACACAGGGTATGAAAACCCTGGAGCTCAGAATGGAAAGACATTGTCACAATGCTATGGAAGTAGCCGCATTTCTGGAACAGCATCCGGCTATTGAAAAAGTAAATTATAACGGGCTTAGTTCACATCCCGATTATGCCATTAGCGCCAAACAAATGCGACACCCCGGGGCTTTGATGAGCTATGAGGTAAAAGGTGGGCTAGAAGCCGGTAAACGTTTTATTGACAGGCTACAGATGTGTGTACGAGCTGTATCACTGGGAACAGTAGATACGTTGGTTTCTCATCCTGCCAGCATGAGTCATTTTGGCCTTACACAGGAAGAAAGACTACAATATGATATCACGAATGGCCTGATTCGCATGAGCGTGGGTATTGAAAACATTGCTGATATACTCAACGATCTTGACCAGGCTTTACGAGGTGAATAATATTCCCTGATCCTATTTGTTTTTGGCCCGGTAATGTTTACATTTATCGGGCCTCTTCATTTTTAAAATTATACTGCATGAGAAAAACACTTTTGGCGATAACCTTTGTAATCACCTGCCTCTCCCTTTTTTCACAGAAAAAAAATGCAAAAAATATTCCTGCTTCCAACGACAGATTTGCCGGTCTGGACACTGCATTTGAAAGAGTATTGAAAGAATGGCATGCTGCTGGTTTTGCTGTAGCAGTAATTGAAAAAGACAAAGTAGTCTATGCCAAAGGGTTTGGCTTTCGTGATATAGAACATAAAATTCCGGTTACACCCAATACCTTATTCGCAATAGGGAGTTGTACCAAAGCATTTACCGCTTCTATGCTCGGTTTATTACAAAAACAGGGGAAACTTTCATTCGACAAACCCATCCGTTCCTATTTACCGGAACTTAGTTTTTATAATGATGATATGAATAGCCATATTCTTGTTCGTGACCTGATGAGTCATAGAACCGGATTACCGAGACATGACTATTCATGGTATGGTTTTACTACTAATTCACGGGACAGCCTTTTAAAAAGGATTCAGTATATGGAACCCAGTGCCGGTGTTAGGGAGAAATGGCAATACAACAATTTTATGTTTTTGCTGCAGGGAATGGTATCAGAAAAAATTACCAATAAAACATGGGAAGAAAATATCAATGATAATATTTTCAAACCTTTGGGAATGAATAATTCTGATTTTTCTGTCAAAGAAATGGCAAAATCTCCGGAGGCAGCTATTGGTTATGGATTGAAAAAAGACAGTATCATTCATAAACTCGATTATTACGATATTAATGCCATGGGGCCGGCGGGAAGTATTAATAGCAGTGTGATTGACATGGCCAAATGGGTTACTCTATGGATCAATGGCGGCAAATACAATGGAAAAGAAATATTGCCAGCTACTTATATTACCGAAGCAATGAGCTCCCAAATGGTGATTGGAGCGGCCCTCCCAACAAAAGAAAAACCAGATATTCAGTTTTCTAATTATGGCTTTGGCTGGATGCTGGGTTCGTATAAAGGACACTACCGTGTTGAACATGGTGGCAATATTGATGGATTTTCTGCAAGCACTTGTTTCTTCCCGAGTGATAGCATTGGTATCGTTGTATTGACTAATCAAAATGGATCTTCAGTGCCTTCTGTGGTAAGAAATCTGCTGGCCGATCGTATGCTAAAACTTCCTTATTTTGATTGGAGTACAGATTTGAAAAGAACAACAGATAAAGCAAAAGCCGCTGTTAAAGAGGCTGCAAAAACCAAATCCAGTAACCGAAAAACTGGCACCAGTCCCTCTCATTCCTTACAATCCTATGCAGGTTTGTACTCTCATCCGGGCTATGGAAATTTCGAGATCGCTGTATCCAATGATTCCGTGTTCGCGTATCTGGGAAAAGATATACTGTGGCTCAGGCACTACCATTATGATATTTTTGAACCCTTTGATAAAGATCCAAAAGATGGGATTGATACCAGCGAAAAAAGTGATTTACATTTTCAGTTCCAGATGAATGAAGCGGGAGATATTGATGCAGTCAATTTACCCTTAGAACCTACACTAACCCCACTGAAATTTACCAAAGGTGCTAAACCAAAATCTATTTCAACAGAGGAACTAACTAAATACATCGGCGATTATGAATTAGGAGGTGCTGTTGTAAAAATTTATAGTAAAGAGAATAAAACATTGTTTGCCCTGGTACCGGGACAACCTGATTATGAATTGGTCCCTATTGATAAAAACAAATTTGCATTGAAAGTGATCAGTGGATATTATATACAATTTGATACCAACGAAAAAGAGGAGATCTCTGGTCTTACCTTTCTGCAACCCAATGGAAACTTCAAAGCTAAAAAGAAATAATACCTATCCTTATGCGTAAAAATTTACTGTTGGTTATCATCATCACTTCATTATTTGACTGTAATGTAAAAAAATATGATACAATTATCCGAAACGGTATGGTGTATGATGGAAATGGTGGCAAACCATTTAAAGCGGATATTGGTATTAAAAATGATACGATCGCTTTCATAGGTGATCTTTCCGGCGAATCAGCCAAATCAGAAGTAGATGCAAAGGGCAAAGCCGTATCGCCAGGCTTTATCAATATGCTTAGCTGGTCGCCAGTTTCTCTTATAGAAGATGGAAGATCACAAGGTGAGTTACGCGAAGGGGTTACCCTGGAGGTATTTGGCGAAGGGGAAAGTATGGGACCGCTAAATGCAAACATGAAAAAAGAAATGCAGCAGGAACAGCCCATTTTTAAATTTAATGTTAACTGGAATACACTTGGAGAATACATGCAGTCGATGGAAAAAAGAGGGATCAGTTGCAATATCGCCTCTTATGTAGGAGCTACCACTATACGGGAATATGTTATCGGTGAAGATAATCGTGACCCAACACCTGTGCAATTAGACAGCATGAAACTATTGGTGAAACAGGCCATGGAGGAGGGAGCATTGGGGGTAGGGAGTTCTTTAATTTATCCTCCTGCATTTTTTGCAAAGACCAATGAACTGATAGAAATGTGCAAATCCGCTGCCCCTTATGGAGGCGGGTATATTTCACACATGCGTAGCGAAGGAAATCATTTACATGAAGCAGTGGAAGAACTTATTACCATTGCCCGGGAAGCCAAAGTACATGGAGAAATCTATCACCTGAAAGCAGCCGGCATTGCCAACTGGCCTAAAATGGATAGCGTGATCAGAAGAGTGGAAAGGGCCAGAAAAGAAGGGATTGATATTGCAGCCAATATGTACACATATACAGCAGGTGCTACAGGGATGACAGCTGCTTTTCCTCCCTCATTGCAGGATGGTGGCTTTGGAAAATTATGGAAAAGATTACAAGACCCCACCATTCGGGAGAATATGAAAAAAATTATGAAAACCAATCCAACGGATTGGGAAAACCTCTATTCGGGTGCTGGCTCTGCCGACAAAGTTTTGCTCTTAGGTTTTCGGAGGGATTCCCTTTTTAAATACCAGGGTAAGACATTGGGAGAAGTAGCACGAATCAGAAATACTACACCTGAAGATGCTGCCATTGATCTCATTATTCAAGACAGCAGCCGGGTAGAAGTAGCCTATTTTTTAATGAGCGAAGACAATGTAAAAAAACAATTGGCACTTCCCTGGGTAAGTTTTGGGTCTGATGCTGCATCGATGGCTCCCGAAGGAAATTTTCTCAAACAAAGCACCCATCCACGTGCCTATGGTAATTTTACGAGAGTGATTGGTCATTATAGTCGTGATGAAAAAGTAATTCCATTAGAAATAGCCATTCAGAAACTGGCCAAAGTAGCCGCAACAAGCTTGCACATCAGTAAAAGGGGTGAGTTGAAACCAGGTTACTATGCAGATATTTTAGTGTTTGATCCGGCAACAGTAAAAGACAATGCTACCTACGAAAAACCCCAGCAATATTCTACCGGAATGATTCATGTATGGGTAAATGGCGTGCAAGTACTTAATGACGGAGAACATACCAACGCAAAACCAGGCAGGTTTGTGAAAGGACCAGGTGTAAAAAGCTAAGGCTTTTCATCATACAGAATTTTAAATGCACAAAGCACAGATAAATACTGTGCTTTGTGCTTTTAGAAACCATAGAAAATTGGCCATATTATAATAAGTTTGTACCTCTTACTAAAAGCTAAATAAAGCCCATGCATTTTATAATCAGGAGAGCAGAGAAAAAAGACTGTGCAAGATTACTGGAGTTGATACAGGAACTGGCAGATTATGAAAAAGCTTCAGAAGAGGTAACAGTAAGCCTTTTGCATTTTGAAGAAAGTGGTTTTGGAGAAATACCTATATGGTGGGCATTTGTAGCAGAACTGAATGGTAAAGTAGAAGGATTTGCTCTTTATTATATTCGATACAGCACCTGGAAAGGCCAGTGTCTTTACCTCGAAGATTTTTTAGTAACTGAAAAACTACGTGGACAAGGTGCAGGTAAATTATTATTCGACCGGATTATTCAGGAAGCAAAAGATAAAGGGTTTACTAGAATGGTATGGCAGGTTCTTGAATGGAATACACCCGCCATCAATTTTTATAATAAATACAAGGCAACACTTGACCCGGAATGGATCAATGGAATACTTGATTTTAAGTAATGCTTTATGGTTACGTTACTTAGGAAACACCATCTGTAACCATATCTTTTACAATTTTACCAATCAAACCCTGCAATACTTTACCCGGGCCACATTCTGTAAAATGGATAGCTCCGTCATTGGCCATAGTCTGAACACTTTGTGTCCACCGTACAGCACCTGTTAACTGATCGATCAGATTTTGTTTAATAATGGCAGAATCAGTGATCGCCTTAGCAACTACATTCTGATAAACCGGACAACTGGCAGGATGAAAAACAGTAGATTCTATAGCTTCCGCCAGTTCCTGTTTGGCAGGGGCCATTAAAGGAGAATGAAAAGCTCCGCCAACCGGTAACACCAATGCCCGTTTAGCACCTGCAGTTTTCATCTTCTCACAGGCAATTTCTATTCCTTTTACTGATCCACTAATTACCAACTGGCCAGGGCAATTATAATTAGCGGCTACAACTACTTCCCCTGTTTCTGCAGTAACTGCAGCGCAAATCTCTTCCACTTTTTCATCAGCTAGGGCCAGTACAGCGGCCATAGTGGAAGCCTGCAACTCACAAGCTTTTTGCATGGCTTTCGCACGGATACTTACCAAACGCAAAGCATCTTCAAACTGAAGAACACCGTTGGCTACCAATGCCGAGAATTCTCCCAGAGAATGCCCGGCAACCATATCAGGTTTTGTATCTGGTAAAGTTGAAAAGGCAATTACTGAATGAATAAATACAGCGGGTTGTGTGATATCGGTTTGTTTGAGTTGTTCATCAGTACCTGAAAACATGATATCGCTTATCCTAAAACCCAATATAGAATTGGCTTTTTCAAAAAGTTCTTTGGCAAAAGGGTTGGTATCATACAGGTTTTTTCCCATACCACTAAATTGAGAGCCCTGGCCTGGAAATACATACGCATGTTTCATATGGTTAGCTTTGAAGCAAAAGTATCTATTTCACAAAATGCAACCCAAATAATATTATTTTACGCTATTTACCCGCCCTGTTAAAATAGAAAAAGAGGTTTAGAATTCGCTAAACCTCTTTCAACTAAATAATCTTTAACAACCAGTTAATCCTGTTTCTTACTAATCAATTTCAGGAATTCGCTTCTGGTTGCATTTTTTAAAAATTCTCCATCAAAAGCGGAAGTAGTGGTTATTGAATTCTGCTTTTGTACACCTCGCATCATCATACATAAATGCTTGGCTTCAATTACAACAGCTATTCCTAATGGATTTAGTGAGTCCTTTAGTGCCTGTAATATTTGAGTGGTTAATCTTTCCTGTACCTGTAATCTTCTCGAATATACATCCACTACACGCGCAACTTTACTCAGCCCGGTGATCCAACCATTAGGGATATAAGCGATATGCGCTTTACCAAAAAATGGCAACATATGGTGTTCGCACATGGAATACAATTCAATATCCTTCACAATCACCATCTCACTAACATCTTCTTTAAACTTGGCAGATTCGATAATCAGTTTAGGATCCTGCGAGTAGCCCTGTGTCAGAAACTGCATGGCTTTGGCCATACGTTCGGGTGTTTTTATTAAACCCTCACGATCAGGATCTTCTCCCAGCAGGGTCAATGAATCCCGGTAATTTTTTATGAGTCCTGAAGTCACATCTTCATCGTACTTCTCAATTTTAGAATAAGCCATGGTAACGTATTTACTTTTTAATTATGGTTAACGGGGTATTCAACAAAATTTCTTTCGGTTTCATATAGGCGAACTGACAGTTCAAACCTTGCATCTAATTTTGCTCTTAACAGTGTATATATGACCGTCACAATATTTTCTGCAGTCGGGTTCAGGTTCGCAAATTCTACGGTATCGAGATTCAGGTTCTTATGATCAAATCTATCCAGAATCTCTTCTTTAATCAGGTCGCTCACAATTTTCAAATCAATTACGTATCCAGTGGCCGGATCAACTTCCCCTATTATTTTTACAATCAATTCATAATTATGACCGTGAAAATTGGGGTTATTGCATAATCCAAATATGGCATCATTCTTTTCTTCCGTCCACGCGGGATTATGCAGTCTGTGAGCCGCATTAAAATGTTCTTTTCTGAAAACCGCAACTTTATTATTCATACCAAGAATCTGTGTTTCAAGTGGACCAATTAGTAATGCCCGGACACTGTTTCAGAAGTGTGCTGATCAAGTTGCCGGAATTTAGTGAGCCCTATCTGATACGGAAATTAACTTGTAAAATGGAAACATCTATTTTAAGTAACCTGCCATATCAAACACCAGATACGAATATACTAACCATTCAGGTGTATATTTTGTTTAAAATAGACAGAAAAAATAGTTTGTTGAGGTTTTTGCGGACTAAAAAAGAGTCTATTACACAGAATCAACCCCAGACAAATTGCAAACACCATCAGCTATTTTCTGGAATCATTCTTCCCCAAAATATTCAACATATATTCTGGGGGTCTCATATAACTTAATACAGTGGAGTAATACCCCGCCAGGTAAATGATCGATTAACTGATGCCAGATGGCAGTTGCCAGGTTCTCGGTGCTGCACATTTTATCTTTCATAAAAGGCACATCCAGATTCAGGTTTTTATGATCTAACGGCTCTATCACATATTTCCTGATTAATTGGCTAAGTTTCTTAACATCATATAAGAACCCGGTATCCGGATCAGGTTTTCCCTTGATGGTTACATACAAATCATAGTTATGTCCATGCCAGTTTTCATTGGCACAAACCCCGAAAACTGCTTCATTTTGTTCCTTGGTCCAGGCTGGATTGAACAATTTATGTGCAGCATTAAAATGTTCCTGTCTTGTTAAATACACCATTCTCACCCTAAATTTCGGCAAAGTTAAGGAAATAGAGATTGATGGCCATTGGCTGATGAGCGGGCAGCTTGCGGTTGGCCATTGGCTTTTGGCTGTTGGGTGTTGGCTTTTGGGAACGAATAGGATTAAACGAAATAAAATTGGATTAACTAATTAATGAAAAAGTCCTTTATCCATTAAACATCAACTCTATTTAGCTTAGCCTAATCTGCCAAAGGCCAATGGCCAACAGCTAACTGCTAAAAGCCAGAAGCCTCCTTCCCCCAACCCCTAAAACCGCAAGAACCACTACCTTTACTGTATGCGAGTGATCATTACTTCTGCCACCGTAGGGGAATGGATGCCTTCTTTCCTGAAAATGAACAGCCTGTATACAGGTGAAAGTCATCGCCTGAAACTGCAGTTTCACCAGAGCGGAGTAGGCATGTTGGCTACTGCTGTTTCCCTAACTAAAATGGTTTTTGAAGATAAGCCTGATCTCATTATACAGGCAGGAATTGCGGGATCTTTCGATCCTATATATCCCCTTGGTAAAACTGTAATCATAAAGGATGAATCCTTAGGAGATATGGGAGTGCAAGAAGACGGCAAATGGAAGGATTTATTCGACCTGAAACTTGAAAAAAGCAGTTACCCTCCTTTCGAGAAAAGAAAACTCGCTAATCCCTGGCTCGAAAAATTCAATTTGCTAAAACTACCTGAGGTAAGCGGATTAACCGTCAATGAAATTTCAACAGATCCTAACAGGATCCAACAACTTATCAAAAAATACAACCCGATAACCGAAAGCATGGAAGGTGCTGCCCTTCATTATATCTGTCGTCAGGCCAATATTCCTTTCCTTCAAATCAGAACGATCTCAAATTATATCGGCGAAAGAAACAAAGCAAACTGGAGAATGAAGGAAGCATTGGAAAATCTAAACGAAACATTATTAAAATACGTTGATAAACTCTATAAAATTAACTGAGTCTTAGCCGGTATTAAATAAATTGCAGTCCAATTATAGCTTTTGAATTTTGAATTTTCAGTATGACCCTCTCCTTCTCCCCCTGTCCTAACGACACTTTTATATTTGATGCACTGGTCAATCATAAAATTGATACAGATGGCTTTGAATTCGATGTGTTTCTCGAAGATGTGCAAACACTCAATGAATGGGCAAAAGAAGAAAGAATGGATTTTTCGAAAATCAGTTACGGGGTGCTGCCGTTGGTGCTGGGTAAATATATCGTGCTGAACAGTGGCGGTGCCTTGGGCAAAGGTGTTGGGCCTTTACTGATTACTAATGGAAATACAATAAAAGAAGATCAGCCATTCGACGTGAATACAATGAAGATTGCTATTCCCGGCAAAAACACAACGGCCCATATGCTTTTTTCACTCGCATTTCCCGGAGCTGTTAATAAAGATTTCATGGTATTTCATGAGATAGAAGATGCAGTGCTTCATCAACGGGTAGATGCAGGTGTCATCATTCATGAAAATCGGTTTACCTATCAGGAAAAAGGTTTGACAAAAATTATTGACCTGGGCTCTTATTGGGAAGAAACCATTCAGGTTCCTATTCCCTTAGGAGGAATTATCGGTAAGCGTTCCATTGACCCGGATACACTAAAAAAAGTAGATCGGTTGATTAGAAAAAGTATTGACTATGCTTTCTTGAATTATCCTATGCTGGCCGACTATGTTTGCATGCATTCTCAGGAAATGAGCGAAACCGTTATGCGGCAACATATTGATCTCTATGTAAACAATTATTCTCTAGACCTGGGAGAAGAAGGCAAAACCGCCGTAAGAAAATTATTAGAAGTGTACCAACAATTAAACCATTCTGCAATTGGGATTACAGAAAATATTTTTCTAGATTAACCAATACTATTTCATAGGTGTTTGTATCTGCCGTTATTTTTTTAAGGCTTCCGCATATACTTCCAAAACTCTTTTCCTGGCCTCTTCATGGATAACAATCGGTTGCGGATAACCAAACTCCTGAAATTCAGGCACCCATTTTTTGGTATATAAAAAATCTTTATCAAATTTTTGTGTTTGCAATGCCGGATTGAAAACCCTGAAATAAGGAGCGGCATCACACCCACTACCACTGGCCCATTGCCAGCCACCATTATTAGCAGCCAGATCAAAATCAAGTAATTTTTGTGCAAAATAAGCTTCACCCCAACGCCAGTCGATCAACAAATGTTTGGTCAGAAAGGAAGCAACAATCATCCTCACCCGATTATGCATAAACCCCGTAGCATTCAATTCACGCATACCGGCGTCTACAATCGGATAGCCCGTTGTTCCATTACACCATCTTTCAAATGCAGCTTCATTATTTTGCCATCGAATCAAATCATAATCAGATTTAAAACTTTTTCCCTTGCCTACCTGTGGAAAATGCCATAAAATCATATGATAAAAATCGCGCCAGATCAATTCATTAAAATAAGTTTCATTCAATTGCTTTGCCTTTGCGGCTAATACACGAACACTAACTGTGCCAAAGCGAAGATGAACACCTAATCGGGAAGTGCTGTTTTCTAATCCCGGAAAGTTTCTTCTTTCAGTATAATGCCTGATAATTTCCTCTTTAGCTTCTTTAGCGGGAAAAGATTTGCCAACAGCTTCAAAACCGATTTCCTTCAATGAAATCATTGGCAAAGGAGCTTGCTTGTATAAGTTCGAAAAATATTTTTCCG